>JBOHWA010000945.1:0-12542 GCA_050735855.1 Binatia bacterium | reverse complement strand
CCACGCACCTGCGCCGCAGCCCCGCGCTGCGGCCGCTGGTCGACGCCGCCCCCGGTCTGCGCGTGCCCGGCGCCTGGGACCCCTTCGAGCTGGCGGTGCGCGCCATCCTTGGCCAGCAGGTGACCGTGAAGGGGGCGACGACGCTGGCCGGACGGCTCGCCGCCGCCTTCGGCCGGCCGGTCGACTGCGGCGACGGCCTGACGCACGTCTTCCCAACCGCCGCGGTGCTGGCCGAGGCCGATGTCGCCGCGCTGGGCATGCCGCGCGCTCGGGCCGAGACGGTGCGCGCGCTGGCGCGCGCGGTGGCCAACGGCAGCCTGGTGCTCGACGCCCCGCTCGGCCTCGACGACGCGCTGACGCGGCTGTGCGCCGTGCCCGGCATCGGGCCGTGGACGGCGCAGTACGTCGCCATGCGCGCCTTCGGCGAGCCCGACGCGTTCCCCGCCGGCGACCTCGGCCTGCGCAGCGCGCTCGGCAACGGCGGCGGACCGCTCGCCGAAGCGGCGGTGGTGCGCGCCGCCGAAGCGTGGCGTCCATGGCGCGCCTACGCCGCACTGCATCTCTGGAGCAGCCTCGATTCCGCACACACCCGGAGGGCGACATGACGACGATCGAGATCACCGAGTTCGATTCACCCCTGGGCGACGTCCGCATCGCCACCAGTGCCGGGCGGCTCTGCGCGATGGGTTTCGCCGAGCACTGGGACCGACTCCAAGCGCGCCTGCAGCAGCGCTTCGGCCGCGGCACGGCGGCCGCGGCGCAACCGGCGACGCCGCTGGTCGGACGCCTGCAGGCGTACTTCGCTGGCGACCTGTCGGCGCTCGCCGGCGTCGACGTCGATCCCGGCGGCACGCCGTTCCAACGCCGCGTCTGGGACGCGCTGTTGCACATCCCGGCCGGGCAGACGACGTCCTACAGCGCCATCGCATCGGCCATCGGCGCACCGCGCGCCGTGCGCGCCGTCGGCGCCGCCAACGGCGCCAACCCGATCTGGCTGGTCATCCCCTGCCACCGCGCCATCGGCGCCGACGGCCGCCTGGTGGGCTACGCCGGCGGTATCGAGCGCAAACGCTGGCTGCTGCAACACGAAGGCGCGCTGGTGCGTAGGGGCGCGCCGGTGGCGCGCCCCTAGACACACGTTCCCTGGCGAGCTAGCCGTTGCAGCCGTTGAGAGCTCGATTGACCGCGGCGATGAGCTCGTTGATGGCGATTTGTCCGTTTTCGTTCACGTCGCCGGAAATACAACGATCGATCGGTTGATTGCCGAGTGCGATGCTGACCAGCGTCACCAGCTCGTTGATGGCGACGGCTCCGTTGCCATTGCAGTCGCCATTGCAGACTTCCCCTCCCGGCGTAGGGGTCGGCGTCGGCGGTAGAGTTCGCGTCGGCGTCAGCACCGGCGTCGGCGTGAGGATCCGCTGGCTGCAGGTGCCGCCGCCGCTACAATCGTCGTCGTCGACGCACGAGCGGCCGCTGTCGCCACCGCCGTTGCAAACGAAGCCGGTCGACACGCACGGAGCCCCACCGCAATGCCCGCTGTTCAAGCAGGCATTGCCCTTGTTCGCCCCGCTTTCGCACACGCGTTGCGTGCCGGTACAAGCCGCTCCACCGGCGCAATTCAAGGCCGTGTCGCAGCAAGTGCCCTGCAGCATCCCGCCGGCGCAGGTTCCCGATTGGCCATTGGCGGGACATGCGATGGCGTTCGAACAGGTGCTGCCGATGCACTCACAGCGATTGCCGTCGTCCGGACCGCCGTCGCAGAGCGGTGCCGCAATCACGCAACTGCCGCCGCCCGCGCAATCGGCGTCGGTCACGCAGGCCTGGCCATCGCTGCTGCCGCCAGAGCACAGAGCCTCGCCGGTGGAGATGTCCTGGCGAACCACCCGCCCGCTGCGGATCACTACCTCGCCAAAGAGCATTCCGTCGATGAGCAGGCGGACCGAGCTGCCATCCATCGCGCTGCCGCCCGGCTGCTCCTCCCCCACTTCGCTCAACTGCGAAATCGGGATTCGCAGCGAGTAGAAATCCGGCTCGATAGTTTGCGTTCCAACCGCGTACGCGGAGAGCGTGCCACCGTCGGTTTCGGCGCTGACGACAGCGCCGGGGGCCGGTTGTCCGCTGACACTCACCCTGCCGTACACCATTGCATCCGGAGTGCTCAACGACGCGAGCGCCAGATGGTTGCCGCCGAGCACCAACAGGAGCGCGGAGGCCCACAGCGCCGGGCCGCGGGTGAACCGAACACCGCAAAGAGCTCGCATTGTCTTCTTCTTTCGGCTGAGCATCGCTTTACTCTCCCGCGTACGAGTAGGTTTGGAAGAAGATGAAGATATCGTCGATGCCGTTGCCGTCACGTTCCACGCCGTTGGGATCGACCACGCTCCCGCCCGGCATGCGCTTCCCGTAGATCAACACATCCAGAGCCTCCTCCGGATCAGCCAAGAGATCGGTCGAGGGGATAAACAGCATCCACTTCGTGTTCCACACCGACCGCCCGATAGCGCGGCTGCTACTGGTCTCCCCTTGGCTGACGGAGCCGCGGTCGACGTGGGAGCGGAAATTAGTGTAGCGGCGGACTCGTCCGAGCCCGCCTACTGTGTCGAGCAGCGGGCTCCAGGTGCGGTCGGACACGTCCTTGGAACCCGGGGCACCCAGCGCCGGCGGCGAAATGCTCTGGTCGAGCACCTCCCATTCCCGGGTCGCACCATCCGTCTCGTTCACGATATCCGCCGGTTCAGATCGGATTACGTCGGACCCGGTCGGAATGAGAAAGACGTTCGGTGTCATCGTCAGCGCATCGCTGGGGTAGTTACGAAGCCAGACGCCGACCGATCGCACTTTTGTCGCCAATCTGGCGGAGGAATAGCTGGCATCGCCACCCGACAGCGGCCATCCGAAGAAATTGAGGCCGGACGTAATGGTCGTTGGCATCGGAATAACGATTCCCGGGGTCACTCCTCCACGCTCAGGGATGGCGAATCGTCGATACTCTGGGACGTCACGGAGATCCCCGACGCGATGCTTGGCCAGGCGCTGGCGCCACTTGGCGTCGTTGTCAGATGAAATACGGAAGAGATGCTCGCGCAGGGAGAATCGTGTCCTTTCCTCCTCCGGGTTGTTCAGTCCGAGCCTCGCTTTGGCGTCAACGAACGTCGCGTCCATCGAATCGAGCAGCCCCAGAAGGCCTCGATCGCTCTTGTCGCCAGGCTGCACGATCCCAGATCTACCGATCGTTCTTTGCCGAACGATCGAGCTGAGGAACTCACGGCCAGAGTTTGGGCTATCGGACGTAATACTCGTTTCGTAGTCGTATGCGCCGGCGGCCAGGTAGACATAGTACACCGCCAGGTCGAATTGCGCCTGATACTTCTGGAGCGCGTCGTTGCGGAATACGCGGAAGGTCATGTCACGGTACCGCGCGTCTGAGGTCGTTCCGGCAGCCGTTTTTCGATAGGCAACCAATCGATCAAGTTCTTGTATGCCTCTCGCCTCTGTCGCCCGCAACTTGGCCTGCGCTTGGCGCATCGCCTCGGCAAGTTGATACGCCTCTAGCCGCAGGGCCGGCTCGCGGCGGATTTTCTCCCCGAGGTCGCCGAGCAAGTTGAAGATTTTATTATTGGACTCTAGCCCTTGGAGTTGCAGGCTCGTTGAGAGTTTCGCAATGTCGGCAGCCTGCTCGAAGGCGAGCTGACTTAAATTCGCAATGTCTGCCGCCTTGTCGAGGCTCGCATTGATCACCGTGTGAGAAAGTTGGATCGCACCCCGCGCGGCGCTCGTCGCGTCAACTGATAAGCCTACCGACGTTGGTAAAGCTTCAGCGGTTGCATCTCCAATATTTTTAGAGGTTTTTGATGCAGTACGAAGCGCGTGCTCAGCAAGTCTGGCACCCCGTATCGCGGTGTTGAACCCCATCTGGGTTCCCACGTCCGCCCGCAAGATCCGCAGTTGCTCGTCAGCAAATTTATTCTGTGCGCGGATCGTCCCCAAAGTGCACTCGATGTCACCAATGAGCTTTGTGTAGTCCTTCAATTTCGTGAGTAGCTTCGCGTAGGTCTGGAGCAGCTCCGATCGCGCCATCTGCAGCTCGCCTGGGAACTCACGCTCGCTCCAACTCTCTAGCTTGACGCGCCCAAATCCAGCCTCGGACACGGAGAGAGACAGCGCCCGAGGCTCGGTTTTTACAGTGCCGTCCTCGTTGAACGCCAGCTTCGATCCCGGATCAAACTGGCAGGTACCGTCATTCCTGTCGGTGCACGGCTCGAACACCGGGACCGGCAGTGGCTTTGCTATTTCGATCGTCTTCATGCCGGCCGTCAGCTCACCGTGATCGATGCCGGTGATCTCAGAAGGGTCCGAGATGTCATGGTTCACAAAATCGGGCCCAGTGTACCCGGTGGGGTACGTACCCGCCGGGCCGATATCTTCTTTGTACGGCGACCCGAAGATCTCGAGCAGTCGGGTGTTGAACCCACGTTCTTCGCCGGCAACGGAAATCGCGAAGTCGGCCGCCTCATCCTGGTTTCCACGCAGCCGATTGCCGATCTCACTCGCGTAATCATAGACGACCTTCGCGTTGTCGACGGCCTTACGGGCTCTCAAAGCAACTTGCTCGTAGTGCGTGCCGGTCGCCTGAGGGTTCGCAAAGTCGACCTCGCTGGGGTTGATGTCGAACGGAACCACGTTCTTCGGCAAACCAAGCGGATTGAGGCCGGCGTCGACCATGTCCAACTGCTGCTGGACTTCCATGGACTGTCCGACCAACTCGTTGAGCTCGGGCACCGTAGTCCGGTCGATCTTCTGAATTCCCGGAGGTTTCGTGCTCCGTGGTGGGAGGATCGCGTTGGCAACGACCCAGTCGATGTAGGCCCCCTGCCCTGCACGCTGGCCCCATTCGAAGACCCCGAAGCCGCGATCATTGCAGTCGTCGCATTCGTCGCCGTCGCACGTCTTCAAGCATTCTTCATCTTCGGTGTCGGTATACCCCTGGTATTGGCCCGTAGGGTCGTCGACCCATCTCTGCCGGTAGGTGAGGTCGAGAATCCGAACCCCGGCGCGGGCCCGTGCGGCAGCCGCGGCCGCAAAGCGGCGCTCGTCACGGAAGTCGACCAGAACCTCGGCCCCGGCGACGAGAACCGAATCGGAGCGCGGAATCCATTCGAAATTCTGGTGGCGAAGTAGTGAGTAATACTGCTTGGCGGCGGTCAGATAGTGCCCCCATGCGTCGCCATGCCCCTGTGGATAGAGGATCCTGGCATCGTCTTCGTCGATCCTACCGGAGGTGTCCAGGTCGGTGATGTTGTAGTTCTGCTGGTAGGCAAGCTGCCCTTCCGAGTCGTTGATGAAGTTCCAGCTGACCCGGTTGTACTTTGGACGCGCATTGCCGGGATCGAAGAAGTCGAGCCCCCGAAGTAGCGCTAGCTCTTCGTCCAAGAGCGAATCGAACTGTCCCTGGAAGGCGAAACGGGAGGGCTCGAGCGGCCCGAGGCCGGACGCGTCGTCGAAGAAGATCGTCGGATCGAGGGCATCGCTGAAGGCCTCGTTGCCGAGCAGCATGTAGAAGTCCGCGGTGCGGGCGGCGACGTCGAGCAAGCGCGAGTTGACCGCGGGGATACTCAGTCCGGCGTCGAGCGACAGATCGACGCCGCGGCGCAGTACCGTCCCGTAGCCCTCGATCAGGCCGATATTATCCAAGTTTTCTTTATCGCCGTTCAGGGCGACGTCGCCCTCGAAGGGTTTGCCGAGTTGAACGAGAGCGCTGACGTAGGTATCGACGCGACCCTCGCGAAAGGCGTTGGTCCGCTGGTCGAAGGGGGTCAGGCCGTCCGTGACCCGCGTCAGCCACCCCGGGACGAGCTGCGACTTGGGGTTCCTGGCTTGCTCCGTTCCCAACGGCGCCCCGGCCCATTGGCTCGGTATCGTGGCGTTCTCGCAGACGTTGTAACCAGTGTAGCGAACCATGACGCAGGTATCGGCCAAGGTCGCCACCCCCGGACCGCCGATGGTGGTGCTGACCACGCCGGGGCCCTCGTCGAACATGCGCCACGGCGGGCCGACCGTCTCACCCAGGGGCGGAACGGGAATGCTAGCGCAATCCTGTTCCTTCAACGCCGAGTACCATTCGAAGTGCAGCTTCGACGGGTCGCCACCGAAATCCCCGTTGTGACGCACGGTGATCTGCTCGTCGAACAGCAGCGCAGATGGAGTCGAATAGACTTGGCCTTGATACGGGCCGCCGCCGGCGGGATTGCAACCGATCCGAATCACCTGGAGTCTCACCGGATTGCCCTGCAGACCCGGCCGATTGTTGAACGCCAGCGTCACGAAGCCCTCGCTGTCGGCCAAACCCGCGGTCAGCACTTTGTCTGGACTGTTCCTCTCGGGGCCGGCGCCGACGAAATCCCCAGTACCCGCGAGGCCAACCTCCAGCGTCTGGTCCGCTGTCCCATCGCCGTCCCGATCGACCCCGTTCGGATTGCGGGTCCGGTGATACAGGGCGTTGACGGCTCTCGGCCAGTCGCTGTCCGCGGACAGCGTGAGCAACTCCCGTCGTTCGAGCTCGGTCATGATGTTGGGCGAGAGCATCGGGTCGCCCAGGCCGCCGGGGTCATCCTTCTTCGGCAACGGCTCTCCAATCATGACAAGCTCTTTCGGCGTAGCATTACTGCGGTAGCGCATTCGCGCCGCGAGACCCGGCGACAACTTCACCGCGCCGTCCTTGCCGGTGCGAATCTCCCTCAATCCACCAAAGGTGGAGGTGCCGATGTCCGTTGGCAGGGAGTCCATGCCAAAGTCCGCGAGCTTCACCGATCGCTCGGCAACTGGGTCGATGATGCGGACCAACGATGCCAGCTCGTTCTGCGGCACTGCGGCTTCGGGGTTGGTCGTCTCGAAGGCAACTTCTACCGCCGCCTGGCCCTGGATTTCCGGCAGACCGCGCTTCGGATCGATCAGCGTCTCGCCGACGAGCAGGACGTTCATGCCGTCGCCCCACACAGCGCTGTACTCGACTTCCTGTTGCTCGTCTCCACGACCAGCGAAGGGCAAGCATTGCCCTGGGGCGGACCCGGCTATGCCGTTTCCATCGAGATCGAGGTTGCCGACATAAAAGTCGCTTTGCATCGGGTAGCGGAAACGCACCTTCACATTGCCCTTGGCGCGAGCCCACAGTCCAATTCCGGTGCCGTCGTTACCGTCGGAACGGTAATCCTTGAAAAGTGCCTGGTTGGCGGCGTTGCCCGCGCAAAGCGGGTCCTCGTCACGGAGACACGCCAGGGCGCCGGGTGTGGCACACTCTTCAGGCGAAGGGGCGCAAACGGGACCACACGGGTCGAGCAACTCCAGGGGGTATGGCGCCTGCAGGCGATCCCCGGCGACGTAGGGCTTCGGAACCGTTCCGGGCGCACCACGCATCAAGGCGTCAAACTCGAAGGAATAGGTTTCGTCCTGCTCGATGACTTCGTACACCGTCATCTTCCACTCTTGGGTAACCGAATCCCGGTGCTTCAGCAGGACGTACGGTTCGGACAAATCGACTTCAACGCCGCCCTTGTCGTCGTTCAGGTCCGTACGCAGCGCGAAGACAGCGAAACCGTCGTTGACGTGGCTCTCGGCCAGCAGCGCGTGCTCTTCGTTCGGGTTGAAGCCCGGTCGCGCCGGATCCGCCTGCTCGTAGATATGGGGTTCGACGAATCCCGCGATCGACGGCTTGCGGACACAGGTCCCTTCCGAGCAGTCACTGTCTCTGACACAGGCACCCCTGACGTCGGCGCAATGGCCATCAGAGCCGAGCTCGCTGGCGATGATGATCGGAGCCGCCGATTCCGGCCACTTGCAATCGTAAGCGATCGCGGTCGTCGGCCAGGCAATTCCTTTGCTGTTTTGCGTATACCAAACGACGACCAGGTCGTCCTCGTCGTCCCCGGGCACATCGCGATTGACCGGCAAGATCGGCCCCAATCGCTTGTCACGTTGGTGGGCAGCGCGCGCCGTCCGGGCGGGGGGGGCGTCCGCCCATGTTCCATCATACGGAGCGTTGGGGTTTACCACCCAGCCATTCTTGCCGGCAGGATCTCGGTGCGTGCTGTTCGAGACAGCGCTGCCGATGACGCAACTCTCCCTTGGAACCGACTCGACAAGCGTCGTCCGGATGACGTCCAAACTCTCCGGAAGCCCCGCAGGCGATGTGTAGAGCACAACCGAGTAACCGGACGCTGATGCGGTGAACACCTTGTTCTCGACGGTCGCACCAGCGGTGGTGTGCAGAATGCGCGAGTAGGTGTAGTCCGCCGCGGTGACGGTGCAAGGTGTCCCGCCACAGCTGCTATCGTTCGTACAGGAGGCACCGGTTGCCTGGCAGCGTTTCGCATTGCGCGCCAGGCACGGCCCGGAGTTTCCCGGCCCGGGGCTCCCGCAGTCCGCATCGGTCTGACAAGTGAAGAAGCGACGGGCGCCAATTGGCGAGCAACTCTTCGGCCCGCTCAGCTCGATATCGACGGGAGCCCCTATGACTTGGAGACGAGGGTCGGTCGGCCAGTCGGCACCGCCCTTGACCTCGATCGTATCGGTCAGAGCGCCGCCTTTCTTTCGCCAGTTGACCGTGCCGCTACCGAACTGCCGAATTGGGAACAGTTGCTTGTCCGCGGTGGACCAATAGAACCCGTCCGCCGGCTCGAACATCGGCAACATACCGTCGTCAGCGCCGGGCGGAGCCTCAATAGGCTGGCCGACCGTCCAACCCTGGTCGACGAGCCAAGCGCCAAACACACTCGCCTTCGCGGCAACGAGATCGGTCTGCGAATCGGCGATCGCTGAGGCAGTGAAGTCGTCGAATGAGGCAACACCGGACAGGGAGCCCGCCACAACGAGCTCATCACTCTCGTCATCTACGGCAAGCGCTAGCCCGACGGCGGAATCGGGCGCGATGGAGCCATCATCTCTCAGCCGTTGGTCATCGTCACCACCGGCTACGAGGACCCAGTCCCATGCGAAATTCGGCGAACCTGCGACGCGCGCGATGAACAAATGCTCTCCGCCCTCGACCTCTACATCTTGGTCACCGAAGCTGAAGGTCGTGACACCATTCGGAGTGAGCTTGCCCGTCACATACGCGCCGACATCGTCCGCAGCCGCCAGGTCGAAACACTCCACCGCGCCGCCACCGGTGGATTCGACGGAGATCTTCCCCTGGCTCTGCGCTCCGCTTGCGGACTCGACCAGCAACTGGACTTCGCACTCGGGACTGACAATGAAGATATTGCTGTCTCCGTCGACATCGAAGCCACTCGGTGCAGTAAACGCGGTCGTGGCTCGGTTCGAGATTGTGGTTGCGTTAGTCGATCGCCATAGCACCTGTTCGAACGGCGGCGTTTTTCCATTCTGCGGTTCGCTGGCGAAGCCGACGAGGTAGAGCCCGTTCGCTGTGGGAGCAACGAGGCTCGGATGTGGGGGAATGCCCGCTAGAATTTGGTTTGCCCTGGCCGGCGAGGTTAGCGGTTGGTCAGAAAACCTGGTTCGCCCACTAGGTCCCCGTTCATCAACAAAAACGCGTGTACCAAACCAAGTGCCTATTCGAGAAAAGAGGCTGCCGAACTCCGCGGACGTCGGGAACGAGGCGTGAAATCCATTGAAGCCGCACCCATACACGACATGACTTGACTGCCCGGGCTCAATTACCGACCCGCCGATAAATCCGCTGAGCCAGACTTTGTCGCTCCCGGCATCGACCTTCACATCGGTAACAAAGTCGGGGTAGCCCGAGCCTTCCGAGTTTGCCCAAAGCCAAACACCATTGCCTGAAATCGCGGCGACAAAGATATCCGCCAGCGTGTTCGATCGATGCCTATTCGTATGGCACTGGGGAAGGCCGGAATCTTGAGCAAGCCCCATGTTTCCATAGTGCTCGCGTCGCGGACTGATCTGTGGCCCACCCGTCTGCCCATTCGCAAATCGCGCGCTACATGCAGACGCTAGTTTCTCAGTCATGCACCCAGGTGGCTGTTGAAAAACGAAAAAACCTGAGTCGCCGCTCTGTTGTGTTACTGTACACGTCCCGGCGGGATTGAGGGGGGTTGGATTTTGCCAGGCGAGAGGAGCCGGCCCGCTACAGAAACTCCCTCCGAGAAAGATCGTGTTGGTATCTGGATCGAGGTCCATTCCGCCGACGATGTCGTCGAGTGGCCCCCCTGCTGCCCTGAGCCACAACACGGATCCCAGCTTATCGAACTTGGCGACGTAGATATCCTTTCGGTCCGTCGGAGTTGACGTTACGGTCTTGTCACCGATCGTCAGCGTCCCTTCGAACGACCCGGCAAGATAGACGTTACCGTTGGCGTCGACCACGACTTCCTGCGCGCTCTCGGCGCCGGTGCCGCCGGCGACGATCGGAAAGGCATCGACCGACGGGGCCAGCCCCGACATCATCGCCACAGCCAGTGCGATGAAGAACCGGCAAGAGCTGAACAACATTCCTCCGCCCGCACGAACGATCATCGGTTTCTCCCCTGCGCCGGGTTCGGCATTGGCGACGGGTTGAGCTCAGCAGTCGCTACGACTCTCTCCATGCGAAACATGCCTTCCACTTTGATCGGATTGCGATGCACGCCGCGGATCTCCTCGCGATAGATGCCGCCGACCTCATCGAACCCGAAATCGGCGCCGGCGAAACCCGTGGGATCCTCGCTCATGAATTGGAGCTCGATCTTCCGCTTGATCTCGAAGACCTCCGCGTCCGCGTCGAGCGGACCACTCTCGCCTTCTTCCCCTAAGGGGCCGCGGTTGTCGTGGTCGGGGTGAAACTTGTGGCGAAACGGATGGCTCTCAAAGTTCGGCGCGAGGGTGATGGTCGCTTTCAGCGGCTCGTCACCGGCGAACTCACCCTCCATCGGGAGCTCGTCGCCGGGAAACGCGAAATGCGCGGTGCTGAGCCGCTTGCCGACAGAGACGCCGTCGCGCAGCGACGAGCCCTCGAATTGGCTCACCAGCATGTCGTCGGTGAGGAGCACGAAGTACCCCGGCTGATCCACTACCTCGAAGCCCGGGTCGTTGGGGTCGGGCTTCGTCGTCCCGTTCTGCCACATCTGCAATACCTTCTTGAGCAATCGCACTTTCCCGCTCGCATCGACATGCAAGATCAGGCGCATCGTAAACGAGGTACCGCCGCCGACGCGGTCGCACGGGAACAGGCAGTCGACGTCGCCACACGGGCTCCCTTCATCTTCACCGCCGGCACAGACGCTGCCGGGAACGGCGCATGTCTCATTCGCTTCACACCCCGACGGGGGGATCGGGCACGTCTCGCCCTCGGGACAAACCGAAGGCGGGTGGTTGGCGCATGCTCGCCCCGTCCTGGAGCAGACGCCGCGCGGTTGGCAGGTGGAATTCAAGCACTGATCGTTGCGATCGCACGGTATGCCGAACGCGACTCCGACAGCACAGATGCGCGCTGCGCCGACACAACTCGAGCCCGGACAATCCGCGCCCTGCGTCTGCGGCGAGCAAGCCCTTCTGGCGTTGCTGCCGCCTCGACAAGTAAGCGTGCAGAAGCCAGGGCATTGGGCGTCTCGCTCACAGCTCCCGCCCTCGTTGGGACCGCCTGTGCAAACCCCGGCGCGCCCGCTCGTCGCTACCGGAACCATGGATCCCGTTTGCGGCTGGCTGACCTTGTCGATCTCGACGCTGCCCGTCCAGAGCCCCGCATACTGCGAGACTTCTTCGCTGCCGAACACGCGAGCTGCGACCCCAGCCCCTTCGCGAGCCGCTTGAACGGGCAGCAACAGCCGAGTGCCCCGTCCATCCGTTATAGCGAGGACCGTCGACACATTGTCGTCGGGGAAGTCGCTACGCCGCACAGCGAGGGTCGCGACGCGATAGGCGCCGGGCCCGGCCTCCAGCTCGAGCGTCCCTTCGAGCGCCGGCCACTGGATGTCGCCGAGGTCTGGACCGGGATCGGTGACGAACTTGCGGTACGACAACGGCACCTCGTCGGGCGCCATCAGGTCGGTGATGCCGATGGTAACTGCCGTCTCGTTGAGGTTCTGGATCGTGAGGTCATGCTCCGACACGGTTCGCCCGTAGTCGAGGCCGCCCGACGTCGGGACATCGACGGCCAGGGGCGAGATGAACTCAGAGCCCGTCGCCGAGTAAATCCAGTAGGCCTCGCCGTAGCGAATCTCCGCCGCGTTCGGCGCCGCGACTCTCTCCCACACCCCCGTTGGCAGTAGATGAAACACCGGCTGTCCGGCGTGGGCTGGGGATGTTCCCAGAAATCCGTCGAAGGTCGGAGGATTGTCCGGATCTACCGGCAGACCGACCAGCGAGAATTCGCTGGCGCGCCAATCGATGTTCGGAACCAGCGGTGTACCCCTGATTTCCAGGGTCGCCGGCTCAGCACCGATGCGGACGAGATAGGCGCGGCCCCCCTGGATACTGACCAACTCGTTGTCGGCTAGCGCCAGGGCCAGGGCATCGGGATTCGAGCTCGGAATGTAGCCGAGCCAGCCGCGTTCCAGCAGCAACGGGTCGTTGAGCGCCGGACAGCCCGGTTG
>JBOHWA010000944.1:0-18209 GCA_050735855.1 Binatia bacterium | reverse complement strand
GCGGTGGGCGCCGCCCGCAAGGCGCTCGCCGACGCGCCGCGCCGCCGGCTCACCGCGGCGATCGAGCTCTTCGCTCAGGTGCGCACCGCCGCGGCGCTCGATGCCCTGTTCGCGCTGCTCGCCGGCGAGGACTTCGACAGCAACCGCGCCGCCTGCGACGCCTTATGCGCCAGCATGCCGGCACTCTCCGACAAGGAGCGGGCCGATCTCTTCCATCGCGCGGACGATCTGGCCCGCGCTGCCAAGGGACGGCGCACGCACCTGGTCGCCGCCGCCAAGCTGTTCGGCGCGCTCGCTGACGCCAAGGCGCGCAAGACGCTCTTCGCCATGCTGCAGCCGCGCGAGCCGCCGGTCGTGCGCACGCACGCGCTCACCGCGCTGGGCCACTGCCTGCGCGGCAAGACGCTGACCGCGGCGGAGATCGACGCGCTGCTGCCCTGGCTCGACGACGACGACGAGGCCGGCGTGCTGCGCCCCGCCGTGCGGCTGCTCGAGGACCAGACGCTCGAGCGCAGCGCCCTCGCCCGCCTGAACCAGCTCGCCGAGAGCCCGCGGCCGATCGTCAAGCGGTTCGCCATCCAGAAGCTCGGCAGTTTCGACTCCGGTGCGGTGGTCAAGACGCTGATCGGCTACCTGACCGACGACAGTTACGCGCGCCGCGACCAAGCGACCTCGACGCTCAAGTCGCTCGCCGCCGCGCGCCTGCCGCTGATGAAGGAGCTGCTCGCCTGCGAGGACGAGCGCAAAGCCTGGACCATCGCCGACATCCTCCTGCTGCACGAGCGCAGCTGGAAGCGCGACACGCTGACGGCGCTGTGGGCGCGCCTGCAGGCGGCGCTCGAAGAACGCGAGGACCGCCTCTACGCCGCCCTGCAGCACGTGCTGCAGGCGCTCGACCCGACCTGGCTGCACGAGCAGATCCGCGCCCGCGCCGACAAGCTGCGCAAGAGCAAGCGCTTCGCCGACAGCGCCCGCTGGCTGACCCTGCTCAAGGATACGCCGGTGTGGGACGACGAGGCGCGCTACGCGCTGGCGCTGTCGACGCTCAAGGCCCACAAGCGCCCGGCCACCGCCGCGGCGCGCCGCCCGGACGCCGCGATCGACGGCTTCCGCAGCCTCGGCGACTCACCCTTCCCGCTCGCCGAACGCCTGCGCCGCGAACGCGTGCTCGAGGCCGAGGATCTCTACTACGTCGCCTTCAACCTCGCCGAAGGGCGCGGGGAGAGCCGCGGCGTCGCCCGCGAGCTGCTCGAACATCTGGTTGCCAAGTCCGGACGCACGAAGGTCGGCAAGGCGGCGAAGAACAAGCTCGGCTTGATTCGCGAATAGGTCGTCAGCCCTCGCACTCGCGAGCAGCCCACCAGGTTCGATACGAGCACCCCGCCCCACCCCCGGCGCCGAGGGCCCGGCGCCCTCCAGGATCGTCGGCAACCATGGTTATCGCACCCCGCACGGCGGCGCCGCCGCTGCCGCGGCGATCTCCGCGTCGATCGCCGCCTCCTGCCCGGGCAGCTGGCGCAGCTTGAACTCGCGATAGAAGGCGCGGCCGCGGTCGCTGAGCGGCAGGGCAAAGCGCTCGACCTCGAAGCTGTCGATGTCGTCCCACTGCTCGCCATCGAGCCAGAGCAGACCGGCGAGCACGTCGGCGGTGCGGCCCGGCGGCGCGATGCAGGCGACCGACGCTCCGTCTGGCGCCAGCTCGTCGACGCCGGTCAGGCGAAAGCCGCCGAGACGCACGAACAGCCCCTCGGCCAGCTGATTGTCGAGGTCGAGCCGATAGCGCAGCGCCCGCCGCCCGCCGTGCGCGGCACCCGTGCCCTCCCAGTGTGCGGTGACCGTGCCCAGCCGCGAGTCGTTGCTGAACGCCGCGATGAGATCGACCGTCCGCTCCGAGCGCGCGCAGGCCGCCAGTGCCAGCGCCGCGCCGATCCAGGCCAGGTGGGGGGCGCGGCGCGGCATGACCGGGCGTGTATAGCACCGGCGCCGGGTGGCCGGCGACGGCGGCTAGGCGGTTGCACCGCCCGGCTGTTAGGGAAGGGCCTGGATCCGAACCTCACCGCCGCCACCCTGCCCTCATGGTCGAGCCCGCCACCGCCGATTCCATCGCCCGCGCCGCGCAGCTGATCGGCCGCGGCGCGGTGGTCGCGTTCCCGACCGAGACCGTCTACGGCCTCGGCGCCGATGCCACCAACGCGGCGGCGGCGGCGCAGATCTTCGCCATCAAGGCGCGCCCGTCGTTCGATCCGCTGATCGTGCACATCGAGGGGGGGGCGATGCTGCACGCCGTTGCCGCGCAGGTCCCCGACGCCGCGCGGGCGCTGGTGGCCGCCTTCTGGCCGGGACCGCTGACGGTCGTACTGCCCAAGCGGGCCGCCATCCCCGATATCGTCACGGCCGGCCTGCCGTCGGTCGCCGTGCGCCAGCCCGAGCACCCGGTCGCGCGCGCGCTGCTGCGCGCCGCCGGGCGGCCGATCGCCGCGCCGAGCGCCAATCCGTTCGGCTATGTCAGCCCGACCACCGCGGCGCACGTCGAGGCGCAGCTCGGCGCGCAGGTGCCGCTGATCCTCGACGGCGGTCCGTGCCGCGTCGGCGTCGAGTCCACCATCATCTCCTTCATCGACGCCGCGCCGGCCCTGCTGCGCCCGGGCGGCATCGGCCTCGAGGACATCGAGCGCGTCATCGGCCCCGTGCGTCTCGCCGCCGACACGGTGCGGCCGAGCGCACCCGGCCAGCTGCCGAGCCACTACGCGCCACGCACGTCCCTGGAGCTCGTCGCGACGCTGGCGGACATCCCGGCCGGCGCGCGCGGCACCGCCGCGCTGCTGTTGCCGCGGCCGGATGCGGCGGCGCGCGGCTTCGCGTGCGTCGAAGTCCTCTCCGATGACGGCGATCCCGCCGTCATCGCCGCCAACCTCTTCGCCGCCCTGCGGCGGCTGGATGCCGGCGGCTACGCTCGCCTCTTCGCGCTGCCCGTCGCCGAGGTCGGCCTCGGCCGCGCCATCATGGACCGGCTGCGCCGCGCCAGTTGAGCCCAGCTCCGAACGCGAGGGAGGTACTCGCGATCAGCACGATGCCTGGGATGAGCACGGCGCCGACGGAGCGGCGCCCTCCAGGGCGGTGACACAGGCGGCCGGATCCGTGTCGCGGGCGCGGCGCCGACACGCGGCGCCCTCCAGTCCGCGTCGCGGGTGCGGCGCCGGAAGGCGGCTACTCCGCCAACCGCTTGAGTGCTTCGCGGTACTTCTCCGACGTCTTCTGCACCACCTCCGCCGGCAGCGCGGGGGCGGGCGGCTGCTTGTTCCAGCCGATCTGGGTCAGGTAGTCGCGCACGTACTGCTTGTCGAAGCTCGGCGGGGAGATTCCCGGTCGATACTCGTTCTGCGGCCAGAAGCGCGACGAGTCGGGCGTCATCACCTCGTCGATCAGGATGACGGTGCCATCGACGACGCCGAACTCGAACTTGGTGTCGGCGATGATGATGCCGCGCTGCTCGGCGTAGGCGGCGCCGAAGCGGTAGAGCGCCAGGCTGAGCTCGCGCACGCGCGCGGCAACGTCGGCACCGAGCAGCGCGGCGGCCTGCGCGTAGGTGATGTTCTCGTCGTGCTCGCCCTGCGGCGCCTTGCTCGACGGCGTGAAGATCGCTTCCGGCAGCTGGTCCGCCTGGCGCAGGCCGGCGGGCAGCGACTGGCCGCACACCGTGCCACCGCGCCTGTACTCTTCCCAGCCGGAGCCGACCAGGTAGCCGCGCACCACCGCCTCGACCGGCAGCGCCTTCGCCTTGCGCACGATCTGGGTGCGACCGCGCAGGCGTTCGACCCAGGCGGCGGGCACGACGTCCTCCACCCGGCGCTCGAGCAGATGGTTGGCGACGATGTGGCCGGTGCGGCCAAACCAGAAGCGCGACAGGCTGCTCAGCACGCGGCCCTTGTCCGGAATCGGGGTCGGCAGGACGACGTCGAACGCCGACAGACGATCGCTGGTGACGATCATCAGCGCGTCGCCGAGGTCGTAGACGTCGCGCACCTTGCCGCGGAACGCCAGCGGCAGGCCGTCGACGGCGCTCTCGAACAGGATCTCGCTCATGCCAGGAATCTCCGTCTCTTGTTCAAGGGTTGGGGCGCGATTCTTATGCGAGCGCTCGCAGCGAGTAAAGATCGTCGCTCGGTTCCGCTCGGCACGGCGCTGGTGTATGTCTCTGTGGGTGATTCGAGCCCTGTTTCTGCTCCTGCTCGCCGGGCTGAGCGGCCTCGGCTGCACGCACGAACCGGCCGCCATGCCGGAGCCCGACTACGGGCGCACCGCCTGCGAGGCCTGCAAGGCACCGATCGAGGACCCGCGCTTCGCCGCGCAGTATCAGCTCGCCGACGGGACGGTGAAGTCGTTCGACGATCCGATCTGCCTGTTCACCGCCCTGCGCGCCGACGGCGCCGCGCCCACGGCGGTGCGCTTTCGCGCCCGCGACGGCGAACGCTGGCTGTCCGGCACAGAGGTGTGGCTGGCGCACACCCCGTCGACCGAATCGCCGCATGATTCGGGCTGGGCCGCGTACCCGAACTTCGGTGCCGCGCAGGATGCCGTCACCGCCGCCGGCAGCGGCGAGATCCTGCAGTTCGACGCCGCGCGCGCGAAGCTCGGCGGCAGCTGACACCCATCGTGCCCGCCGCCACGACGCATGCCACCGGTCCCACCAGCGGACCGCTCCTCGCCCGGCTCTTCAACGCGCTCCTGCTGCGCCGCCCGTTCTACGAGGCGGCCGCGGCGGATTCCGCCGCCACTGGCCCCGCCGCCGCCATGGTCGGCCTCGCCGCGTTGGCGCGCGAGATCCCGACGCTCTACGACATCTCGGAATCGTCGGCGATCTGGGGCCTGGCGGCGTTCGCCATCTTCCTCATCGCCCTCGCCGGCTGGGTCGTCTACAGCGCCGTCGCCTACCTGGTGGCCCGTCTGCTCGCGCCCGCGCCGGTCGAGTTCACGCGCGTGCTGCGCTGTCTCGGCTACGCCGAGACCGTCACCATACTGCGCCTGCTGGCACGCCCGCTCGACCCCGCCTACTACCTGCCGTTGCACATCGCGCTGATCGCCTGGACCCTCTATGCGGTCTTCGTCGCCATGCGCGCGGCGACCGCCGCGCGGGGCCCGCGGCTCTGGCTGATCGTGCTGGTCAGCTTCATCGCCCAGCAGGTCGTTCTTGCGATCGAGCCCCTGCTCGCGTACTGACCGACGCAGGCAGCGGCAGCCCACCCAGCCGCGCCACCCGAGGAGACGATGACCGACACACCCCCGAGTGCGCCCCCGACCGAGCGGCCGATCATCTCGTTCCTCGCCCTGGGCGAGAAGCCCCACCTGCGCGGCCTGCGCTGCCAGACCTGCGGCGCCACCTATTTGCGCAGCGGCCGCGTCGCCTGCGCCAAGTGCGGCACGGCGAGCCATTTCGACGAGATCGCCCTCAGCGACCACGGCAGCCTGTACGTCTACTCGATCGTGCACCAGTCGGCGCCCAACATCCCGGTGCCCTACGTCGCCGCCATCGTCGACCTGCCGGAGAAGGTGTCGGTGCGCTGCACGCTGGTCGGCGTCGAGCCCGACCCCGCCAAGCTGCCCTTCAACATGCCGGTCAGGATGATCACCAGGAAGGTGCGGACGGACAAGGAAGGGCGCGACGTGATCGCGTTCTTCTTCACCCCCGCCTGACGACGGAATCCGGGAGGATTGTGATGCGCGACGTGTATGTACTCGGAGTCGGCATGATCAAGTTCGGTCGCTACAAGGACAAGGACGTCCACGAGCTGGCGGCCGAGGCGGCGCTGCTGGCACTGAATGACGCCGGCATGACGATCAACGACATCGAGATGCTGGCGTCGGGCAACCTGCTGCAGGCCAACAACATGATCGGCCAGCGCATCATGCAGCAGATCGGGCAGACCGGCATTCCGGTGACCAACGTGTCCAACGCCTGCGCCACCGGCTCGACGGCGTTCCGCGATGCCTTCTTCGCCGTCGGCTCGGGCGAATACGACATCGCCATGGCGGTCGGCTCGGAGCAGATGGGCAAGGCCGGCCTGCTCGGCGGCGGCGGCAGCGGCGAGAGCGTCGAGGGCATCCTCGGCAGCGGGCTGATGCCGGCGGTGTTCGGCATGGCCGGCGTCGAGCACATGCGCAACTACGGCACCACCGCCGAGCACTTCGCCAAGATCTCGGTCAAGAACCACAAACACTCGGTCAAGAACCCGCTGTCGCAGTATCAGATCGAGGTGGCGCTCGAGGACGTCATGGCGGCGCGCATGGTCGCCTACCCGAATACACTCTACATGTGCTGTCCGACCGGCGACGGCGCCGCGGCGGCGATCGTCGGCTCCGAAGCGATGCTGAAGAAGTTCGCCAAGAAGGCGGTCAAGGTCGCCTGTTCGGTGCTCACCTCGGATCCGTGGACGCCGCGCGACCTGACCATGCCGGACGTCAGCACGCTGACCCGCAATGCCGCCAAGCAGGCGTATGAGCGCGCCGGCATCGGCCCCGACGACCTCGACCTGATCGAGCTGCACGACTGCTTCGCCACCGCCGAGCTGCTGCACTACGAGAACCTCGGTCTCTGCAAAGAGGGCGAGGCGGGGCGCGGCGTCGACGAAGGCTGGTTCGAGCACGGCGGCCGCCTGCCCGTGAACGTCAGCGGCGGCCTGCTCTCCAAGGGCCACCCGCTCGGGGCCACCGGCGTCGCCAACATCTACGAGGTGGTCACCCATCTGCGCGGCGAGGCCGGCGGCCGCCAGGTCGAAGGCGCCAAGGTCGGCATGGCCCACGTCATCGGCCTCGGCTCGGCGTGCACGATCCACATCCTGACGACGTGACCTCGCGCACGGCGCGCCCCGCAACTCCGACCGCCGCGCGGAGCTGGCGCGGACATGGAGCCCAGGGTGGTGATCCCAAGGTCCCTTCCCCCCTGGCGGGGGAAGGACAGGATGGGGGGTGCTCGAGTCCCAAGGCTGCATTGTTCGCCGACATTCCCCCCATCCTGTCCTTCCCCCGCCAGGGGGGAAGGGACCCTCGACGTTGGCGCAGCGACAGTGGGGATCGAGCCGGGCTCGATAGGACTGGTCGCCACAGCGCCACCCGCTCATGATCGAACTCGCGCTCGCCGGCCTCCTCGCCCTGCTCTGCCTGGCGCTGCTGCAGCGCAGCGGGCGGTTGGGGTTCGTCGCCACCGAGCTGGCGACGACGCCGCAGCGGCTGGCCGGGCTCGGCCTGCTGTGGGCCATCCTGCTGGCGTGCGTGTTCTATCCCACGGTCGTGCCCGGCGACGCCGCCGCGATCGATCCGGCGACGGTGTGGTTCCCCGCCCTGTTCACCGCCCACGCGCTGCTGCTGGCGTTCCTCTTCGCCTGGTGGCGGCTGGCCGGCAAGCCGGATCTGCGGCGGTTTCTGCAGTGGAACGAAGCGTCGCTCGGCGTCGTGCGGCTCGGCGTGGCGGTCGGCGTCGTCGGCTGGCTGCTGGCAATCTTCGCCAACCTCATCGCCACCACCGCATTCCTGATCCTCGGCTGGCTCGCCACGCTGATCGGTCTCGGCAGCGGAGAGGTCGTGCCGCTGACGACCGAAGTCCCGGCGCTGCTGATCTGGCTCGCCGAGCTGCCCCTGCTGCAGCGGCTGATCGTCGTCGCCGTCGCGATGACGGTCGAGGAAGCCTTCTACCGCGGCTATCTGCAGCCGCGCATCGGCTGGATCCCGTCGAGCGTGCTGTTCGCCCTCAGCCACGCCGGCTACGGCCTGCCGGCGCTGATGGTCAGCGTCTTCGTCATCTCGCTGGCCATCGGCTGGGCATTGCGCGAGACCCGCAGCCTAGTGCCCTGTATCGTCGCCCACGGGGTCTTCGACGCCATCCAACTCCTGGTCGTCATGCCGTGGGCCGTCGAGCTGCTGCGCGATGGCGCTTGACGGCGGCGCGGCCGCCACCGTGGTGACCGTGCCGTCGGGGGTCTCGTAGCGGAACTGCAGGACGCCATCGAGCGCGTCGACCTGCACCTGTCCACCGTTCTGCAGCCGCCCGAAGAGCAGCTCGTTGGCCAGCACCTGCTTGATCTCGGTGTGGATCAGGCGCGCCATCGGGCGCGCGCCGAAGGCGCGGTCGTAGCCCTTCTCGGCGATGTAGCGGCGCGCCGCCGGCGTGATCGACAAGAACACTTTTCGGGGATTGAGCTGCAGGTCGAGCTCCATGATGAACTTCTCGACCACGCGCTCGATCACCGGCAGCTCGAGCGCGGCGAACTGCACGATGGCGTCGATGCGGTTGCGGAACTCGGGGCTGAACAGCTTTTCCAGCACCTCGCCGCCGCGCTCGGCGCTCGAGCGGCCGCCGAAGCCGATCGCCCGCGCCGCCATTTCGCGCGCGCCGGCGTTGGTGGTCATGATCAGAATGACGTGGCGGAAATCTGCCTTGCGGCCGTTGTTGTCGGTCAGCGTGGCGTGATCCATCACCTGCAGCAGGACGTTGAACAGATCGGGGTGGGCCTTCTCGATCTCGTCGAGCAGCAGCACCGCGTGCGGGCTGCGGTTGATCGCCTCGGTGAGCAGGCCGCCCTGGTCGAAGCCGACGTAGCCCGGCGGGGCGCCGATCAGCCGCGACACGGTGTGCTTCTCCATGTACTCGCTCATGTCGAAGCGCAGAAAGGTGACGCCGAGCACGTGCGCCAGCTGCTTGGCCACCTCGGTCTTGCCGACCCCGGTCGGGCCGGCGAAGAGGAACGAGCCGGTCGGCTTGTCCTCCTTGCCCAGTCCGGCGCGGCCGACGCGAATCGCCGTGACGATCGCCTCGATCGCCGGGTCCTGGCCGAAGACGGTCAGCTTCAGGTCGCGGTCGAGTGTCGCCAGGCGCTCCTTGTCCGACACCGAGACGTTGCGCGCCGGGATGCGAGCGATCTTGGCGACGATGCGCTCGATGTCGCTCGCCCGCACCGTCTTCTTCTGCTTGTGCGCCGGCAGGATCTTGATCGCCGCAGCGGTCTCGTCGATGACGTCGATCGCCTTGTCCGGCAGGCGCCGATCGTTGATGTGCTTGGCCGACAGCTCGGCCGCGGCGCGCAGCGCGTTGTCGGTGTACGTGACGCCGTGGTGCGCCTCGTAGTGCGTCTTCAGGCCGCGCAGGATGCGATAGGTCTGCTCGACCGAGGGCTCGTTGATCTCGATCTTCTGGAAGCGCCGCGCCAGCGCGTGGTCGCGCTCGAAGTAGCTGCGGTACTCGTCGTAGGTCGTCGAGCCGATGCAGCGGATCTTGCCCGAGTTGAGCACCGGCTTGAGGATGTTCGAGGCGTCCATGGCGCCGCCGCTGGTGGCGCCGGCGCCGACCACGGTGTGGATCTCGTCGATGAACAGCACCGCGCCGGGCTGCTTCTTGAGCGCCGTGATCACCGCCTTCAGGCGCTGCTCGAACTCGCCGCGGTACTTGGTGCCGGCCAGCAGCGCGCCCATATCGAGGGCGTAGATGGTCGCGTCCTTGAGGATCTCCGGCACCTCGCCGCGATGGATCTTGAGCGCCAACCCCTCGGCGATCGCCGTCTTCCCGACGCCCGCGTCGCCGACGTAGAGCGGGTTGTTCTTGCGCCGCCGGCAGAGCACGTGGACGGTGCGCTCAATCTCGTCCTCGCGCCCGATCAGCGGATCGATGTCGCCCTCAGCGGCGCGCTGGTTGAGGTTCACCGCGAAGGACTGCAGGGCGTCGCCGGTGCCGCGGCGCGTCGCGTCGCTGCCCTCGCCCTCTTCGGCGTCGACCGGCTCTTCGTCCTCGCCGATCTTCGAGACACCGTGCGAGATGTAGCTGACCACGTCGAGCCGGCTGATCTTCTGCTCACCGAGCAGGTAGACCGCGTATGACTCGGTTTCGCGGAAGAGCGCCACCAGGACGTCGCGGCCGGTGATCTGCTCCTTGCCCGACGACTGCACGTGCAGCGCGGCGCGCTGCAGGACGCGGCGGAAGCCGAGCGTCTGCTGCGGCTCGCTGCGCTCGTCGCCGGGCAGCTTCGGCACCTTGTCGTTCAGAAAGGCGTCGACCTGCAGCTTCAGCGCATCGACCTGCCCGCCGCAGTGGCGCACCACCTCGGCCACGTCGGCATCGTGCAACAGCGCGTAGAGGACGTGCTCCAATGTGACGAATTCGTGGCGCCGCCCCGCCGCCTCGCGCAGCGCCAGGCCCAGGGTCGCCTCCAGCTCTCGACTGATCATCATCGCCGGGTCCCGCCGTCCCTTCCTATGCTTCTTCCATGGTGCACATCAGTGGGTATTCATAGCGCTGGGCCATTTCCTCGACCACCGCCACCTTGGTCTCGGCGACCTCGTGGGTGTAGACGCCCGCCACACCCATGCCGGTGCGGTGGATGTGCAGCATGATCTGGGTCGCATCGGCGCCCGACTTGTGAAACACGCTCTGCAACACCTGCACGACGAATTCCATGGTCGTGTAGTCGTCGTTGTGGAGCAATACCTTGAACATCGGCGGGACCTTGACCTTCTTGTCGGTCTCGGTCAGGACGCCGTCGTCGTGCTCCTCGAACGGGCGATCGCTCATCTCCGGATCAATATAGCCGAAGACGCCGGATGGTGCGACGGGCTTGGCCAGCCTCGACCCATCCTTGACGCCGCGCCGCCACGCGGGCTACGCCCGGCTGTCGTGCGCCAGCTCCGACCGCATCTCTACTTCGGCCCGTCGGTCCAGCCGGTCGAGCTGCCGCGCCTGCGCCGCACCGGCATCACCGCCGTGCTGTCGTTGCAGGAGCCGGGGCCCGACCTGCCGGCCGCGGCGATGGACCGCATGCGGGCGGCCTGTGCGCCCGGCATCCGCTTCGTCAACGTGGCCATCGCCGACTACGACCCGTTCGCCCTGGTCGAGCGCCTGCCGGCGGCGCTCGACGCGCTCGACGAGCTGCACCGCGACGGGCGCGTCGTGTACGTCCATTGCAGCGCCGGCATCAACCGCGCCCCGTCGCTGGCGCTGGCCTACCTGGTCAGGCGCGAAGGGCTGGCGGTCGACGTGGCCCTCGCCGCGTTGTACGCCGCCGACGCCGGCGTGTTGCCCTATGACGAGGTGCTGCATTGGCTGCAGCGCGGCACCGACGCCCCGGCGCGGCCGAGAATGGGGCGCGCCGGCGCCGAGGAGGATGGATGAAACAGCGTCGCTTGGGCCGCACCGGCCTGGTGGTCTCCGAGATCTGCCTGGGCACCATGACGTTCGGCAACCAGGCGGACGAGCGCACCAGCCATGCCATCCTCGACCGCGCCCACACGGCCGGGGTGGATTTTCTCGACATCGCCGAGACGTACCCGGTGCCGCCCGACGTCAAGTATGCCGGGCGCAGCGAAGAGATCGTCGGCCGCTGGATGGCCGACAAGCCGCGCGACGGGCTGATCGTCGCCACCAAGGTCGCCGGGCCGGGGACAGGATGGTTCGTCGCTCCGGTGCGCGAGAACCACACGTCGCTCGACCGCCACCACATCACGCGCGCCGTCGAGGGCAGCCTGCGCCGGCTGGGCACCGACTACATCGACCTCTACCAGACCCACTGGCCCGACCGCGGCGTGCCGATCGAGGAGACCATGGAGGCGCTCACCGGCCTGATCGAGGCGGGCAAGGTGCGCTACGTCGGCTGCAGCAACGAGACGTCGTACGGGCTGACCAAGAGCTTGTGGGCCAGCGATCGCAACGGCCTGGCGCGCTACGAGACCATCCAGAACAACTTCAGCCTGCTGCACCGGCGCTTCGAGGACGAGCTGGCCGAGGTCTGCCGGCGTGAATCGGTCAGCCTGCTGCCCTACAGCCCGCTCGCCGGCGGCGTCCTCTCGGGCAAGTACCAGGACGGCGCACGCCCCAAGGGCGCTCGCTTCACCTTCTACGAGACTGCCTCGCCGCGCACCCAGACGATGACCAAGCGCTTCGTCAACGAGCGCACGCTGAGCTCGACGGCGCGCTTCGCGCGCATCGCCGAGGAGGCGGGCATGACGGTCGCGACGTTGGCCATCGCCTGGTCGCTGGCGCACGACTTCGTCGGCTCGACGATCATCGGCGCGACCACGGCCGAGCAGCTCACCGATACGCTTGCGGCCGCCGACGTCACCCTCGCCAAGGACGTCCTCGCCGCCTGCAACGAGGTCTCGAAGGAGATCCGCTACCCGATGGGGTGAGCGCTGGCCGCGTCAGGCAAGCGCCCACCCCGCCCCGTCCTTCGACAGGCTCAGGACGAACGGACCTGGCTTTGATTCCGTGCGCCCTGAGCTTGTGCACCGGGCCCTTCTGATTCCGTTCGCCCTGAGCTTGTCGAAGGGCGTCGCTCGCCATCCACCCGCTAGCCGACCTTGCCGCCGAGGCGCCGCAGTGCGGACTCCTCCGCGAAGCGCACCAGCTCATCGGTGAGGCAGCGGTCGCGGAACAGGGCCGGGTCGTCGCCGAAGGCTGCCCCGTCGTCGCGCAGCGAGCCGAGCTGCGGGTAGAGGACGCGGCGCGGGCCGTAGCTCGCCATGTTCGAGGGCGCGATGCGGGTCATCATCCCCTCGCAGCGGAACAGGGCCCAGACCTGCTGCAGGCCGGCGCTGCCGTCGGCGTGCAGCGCCTCGAGCAGGTCGAGCGCCGCGGCCATGCGCTCGCTCTCGCCGCGGTGCGCGGCCAGCCACGGTTCGATCTCGCGCGCCAGCTCGCGGTCGTCCAACCCGCCGCGCACCGTCTCCGAGGCCGCCACGCGCGCGTCGAGCAACGGCCGCAGCGCCGCGACCGCCGCGGCGGCCTGGCCGGCCGGGGCCGCGCGCAACCAGGCCACGGCGGCCTCGAGCTCCACATCGCGGTCGTCCGGCAGCAACGCCGAGAAGCGATGCGCCGCGGCGAACAGCGCGAAGGCCGCGCCGGCGCCGCGGCCCAGTTCCGCCACGGCCGCCTGCCACGCGGCCTCCGGCTGATAGGCGGCGGGGTCGCGCAGGTAGTCGGCGGCCGTGCGCAGCGCCACGCCCGAGGCGCGCGGCTGGGCCATCGGGTTGAGGATGAAGCCGCTGACGTGCTGCGCCAGATCCGCATCGCGACCGACGAAGGGCCCCAGGTGCAGCATCGGGCGCATCGGCCCGTCGGCCACCGGCACGTTGTCCCAGATCAGCAACCGGCGGCGCAGCGTGGCGGCGCGCGCCGCCGCTTCCGCGCTGGTGATCGTCGGGCTGATCACCGTGCGGCCGGTCCAGCCGATCTCGATCGACGCCGCCAGCTCGGCACCGAGGTGCTCGAGATAGTCGGTCGGCGCCACGCCGACGTAGTCGGTCGGCACCACCCACAGCATCGCGGTCGGATCGAGCCCCTCCGCCACCGCGTGCGCCACCGCGACGTGCGCGGCGGCGAGCGAGCCGAAGCGGGCCTGGTCGGCGGCGTGCAGGAGTTCGGTGGGCACGTCGTCCAGCGCCAGACAGAAGAAGCGCGCCCCGAGCGCCGCGAAGCCGCGGAACTTGGCCTGCAGGGCGCGCACGTCGTCGGCCGACCCGTACTCCATGCTCAGGCCGGGCGAGAGCGCGAATCCGACCTCGACGCCGGCGCGCTGCCCGACCTCGATCAGCTGGCGGAACTCGGCCAGCACCTCGGCTGGGTACGGGTCGCGCCACTGCGCCCGATGCAAGGGGTCATCCTTCGGCGCGTACACGTACCGATTCATCCCCCACGCCCCGAGGCGCTCGATCAGCCACAGCCGATCGGCGTGCGTATACGGCGGCCCATAGAACCCCTCGATCACTCCGCGATGCGCGAACTCCATGGGGCGCGAGCATGGCGAGCGCAGCCGCGGATCACAAGGCTCGACGGGAGGGCGCCGCTTGACAGGCCCCCCTGCGCCCCCCAAGGTCCGCAGACTTCGGAGGGGAATCGCAATGCCGCTCAAGCTGGGGATCGTCGCCTTCTGGAAGAACTACGACCGCACGGCCGTTATCCGCGCCGCCGAGGTGGCGGAGGATCTCGGGTACGATTCGATCTGGATCCCCGAGGCCTGGGCCTATGAGCAGTTCCAGCTGCTGACCGAGCTGGCCCTGCGCACCAAGCGGATCAAGCTCGCCACCGGCATCGCCAACGTCTTCAGCCGCTCCGCCGGCCTGCTGGCGATGAGCGCCGCGACCCTCGATGAGATCTCCGAGGGCCGCGCCATCCTCGGCCTCGGCACCAGCGGCAAGCTGGTGATCGAGAACTTCCACGGCGTGCCCTATGCAAAGCCGCTGACCCGCTTGCGCGAGACGGTCGGCATCGCGCGCGCGCTGTGGCGCGGCGACCGCCTGACGCCGGAGCTGAGCACGCTGTTCGACGCACGCCACTTCCGCCTCGAGATGACGCCGCTGCGGCCGACGATCCCGGTCTACATCGCCTCGCTGCAGGAGAAGGCGATCAGCGAGATCGGCCGCATCGCCGACGGCTGGCTGCCCACCTTCTGGCCGTATCGCGAACTGAAGGACGGCATCGCGATCATCGCAAAGAGCGCCCGCGCGGCGGGGCGCGACCCGGCAGCGATCGAGGTCGCGCCATTCGTCGGGGTGGTGCCGTTCGACGACCTCGACATGGCGCGCGGCATGCTCAAGCCGATGGTCTCGTTCTACATCGGCGGCATGGGCACCTACTATCACGCCATGTTCTGCCGCTACGGCTTCCAGGACACGGCCAATCGCGTGCGCGAGCTCTACAGCGCCGGCCAGCGGCGCGAGGCGAGCGCCGCCGTCAGCGACGAGCTGATCGATGCCATCGCCATCTGCGGGCCAGCCAGCCACTGCCGCGAGAAGTTGCAGGAATGGCACCAGCACGGCGTCGGCACGGCGCTGCTGAACCTGCCGACCGGGGCGCCGGCCGAGATGGTCGAACAGCTGCTGCGCGACGTGGCGCCCAGCCGCTAGCGCGGCAGCCGGCTACTCCTCGAACGGCAGCCAGAAGCGGAACGAGGAGCCGACACCGACGGTGCTCTCGACGGTGATGCCGCCGCCCAGCAGGTCGAGCAGACGCTGGACGATGTACAGCCCCAGTCCGACGCCGCCGTAGCTGCGCGTCGACGACCCATCCGCCTGACGGAACGGCTCGAAGATGGCGCCCAGGATCTCGGTCGGGATGCCGATGCCGGTGTCCTCGACGCAACACTCGAGACGGCCCGGCGACGCGCCGACGCGCACGGTGACGCTGCCGGCGTCGGTGAATTTCAGACCGTTCTGGATGAGGTTCTTCAGCACCACCTTGAGCTTGACCGGATCGGTGCGCAGCGCCGGCAGGTGCGGCGCCACGTACCAGCGCAGCGCGACGCCCGGCTTGTCGCGCATCGGCGCGAGCTCGGCGTCGAGCTCGCGCACCATCTCGCCGATATCGACATCGCGCACCTGCAACGGGACGCGCCGCGCCTCGAGGCGGCTCAGGTCGAGCGTCGCGTTGATCAGATCGAGCAACTCGCGCGCGCTCTGGTCGGCGCGCCGCAGCCGCTCGTCCTGCTCCGGGGTCAGCGCGCCGAACTCGCCGTCGAGCAGCAGGTCGTGGTATCCGATGATGACGTTCAGCGGCGTGCGCAGCTCGTGCGACATGGTGGCGACGAAGTCGGACTTGATGCGGTTGGCACGCTCGAGCTCCTCGACCAGCCGCGCGCTCTCCAGGGCCAGCGACGCGATCTGGGCGATGCCGCGCGCGATGCGCTCCTGCTGGGCCGTAAAGCCGGCCGGGCCGTCGCGGTAGCCGACGCAGTGGATGCCCATCACCTCGCTGCCGCGCCGCAGCGCGACGACCAGCGCCGTGCGCAGCCCGGCCGCCGCCTCGAGGCTGCGGCGCAGCGGGTCGTCGCCCGGCAGCCCGTCGAGGCGCACCAGCCCGGTCGGCGCCAGGCCGGCCAACAACCCACCGATCATCGTCGGCGTCAGTCGCACCACGCGCAGCGCTTCCCACTGTTCCGGCGTGGCGCCGTGGCTCGCGGCGCCGAGGAACGCCCCCTCGCCGCGGTTCCAGACGAACGTCGCGCTCAGGTCGCAGCCCAGCACGGCGTTGCTCACCCGGCACAGATCGCCGTAGACGGCCGGCGTCGCCAGCGACGCGATGAGCTCCTGGCCGACGCGCGCCAGGGCAGCGGAATACTGCGTATCGGCCTGCTGGGCGCGGTAGAGCGAGGCCGACTCGATCGCCACCGCCAGCTGGCGGGCGATGCCCTCGAGGAAGTGCACCTGGCGGGCGCTGAAGGGGCGCCCGCCGCGCGCCCCGACGCAGAACGCGCCGCGCACCTGGCCGCGGATCACCAACGGGGCGGCGACCAGGGCGTCGACGGTGAAGCGCTGCATGAAACGGCCCTCGTCCGCTCCCCAGGCGCGCGGGTCGTCGACCACCAGCGTCTCGCCCGCCCCGACGACGCCGCCGAAGACGCTGCCGATCGGAAAGCTCATGCGCCGCAGACTGGCGGCGAGATCGTCCGGCACACCGTGTTGCGAGATCAGGTGGTAACCCTCGCGCGCCGAATCCCAGTAGATCGTCGCCACCGCGTCGGCCGGCAGCACCTGGGCGGTGCGCGCTTCCACCGACGCGACCAGCGTGCGCAGATCGAGCGTGCCCGACAGGTCCTTGGCCAGGTCGACCAGGAAGGCGCGCTCCTCCTCGTTGCGCTTGCGCTCGCTGATGTCGATCTGCGTGCCGGTGGCGCGCAGGGCGCGGCCTTCGGCATTGCGCTGCACGACTTTACCGCGATTGAGGACCCAGACCCAGTCGCCGGAGCGGTGGCGCAGGCGGTGCTCGGACTCATAGTGCGGCGTCTCGCCGCGCAGATGTGCGCGCATCAGCGCTTCCGCGCTCGCCCGATCGTCGGGATGGAGCATCGTCTCCCACATCTCGGCCGCCGGCTGCAGCTCGTCGGCGCGATAGCCGACGATCTCCGCCGCGCGCGCGTTGAACGTCACCTCGTTGGTCAGCAGATTCCAGTCCCACAGGCCGAGGTCGGCGCCGCGCAGGACCAGTTCCAGTCGCTCCTCGCTCTCACGCAACGCCTGTTCGGCGACCTTGCGTTCACCGACGTCGCGCAGGGTGGCGATCAGCATCTGCGCGGATCCCCAGGTGGTGAGCACGGCCGAGAGATCCATCACGCAGGCGGAGCCGTCGACGCGTTGAAATCGCTGCTCGCCGAACTGCGAGCCGGAGACACGGATCTGCGCCAGCAGCTCCTCGGAACTGGCCCAGACCTCGCTGGGAAAGAGAATCGAGAAGTGACGGCCGGCGATGCGTGCCG
Organism: Binatia bacterium; assembly: GCA_050735855.1. Taxonomy (GTDB): domain Bacteria; phylum Desulfobacterota; class Binatia; order HRBIN30; family CADEER01; genus JBOHWA01. Next base: position 987 of record JBOHWA010000944.1, on the reverse strand, counting down.
GGGGGTAGCCGAGGCAGCGCTCGACCGAGCGGTTGGCGCGCACGATTTCGCCCGAGGCGGGATCGATCAGCAGGATGACGTCGAGCGCCTCCTCGAAGACGTGCTCGAAGCCCGCTTCGCTGATCGATCGCGCTAGCTCGGACCGCCCCGTCGGCCGAGGGGTCAGGGGCAGCGACTTATTGCCACGCGCCTGCATCCACAGCTTCCCGCGGGCGACCCCTGGCCGCCCGTTCGGCCGGGACTATACACCGGCGATAGGAAAGCAGCGAGCATACTTTCTGTCTGGCGCATAGGATCCGCCGCGCGGCCTGGCGATGCGTGGCGCACGGCAGGGCGCACGCGGCGCCGGCCATCAGAACCGGCGTTCAGCCGACGCCGCAGGCCGGTTCGTCGAGCGGCTCGGGCGGATCCTCGAGCTCGAGGCCGGCACTGCCAGCGGGGAAGCACTGCTCGACCACGGCGCGAAACTCCGCCCCATTCTCGGCCCGCGTGATGCGCTCGCGAAACGGCCGCGCGCCGGGTGTGCCGGTGAGATAGCGGACGGCGAACTTGCGCATCAGGATGGTGCCGTAGTGATCGCCCTCGGAGTCCACCATCGCCGCGTGGTGCTGCAGCAGGAGCTCGCGCTGCTCGGCCAGGCTCGGCGGCGCCGGCACCGGCGCGCCGGCGAGGGCGGCGGCGATCTCGCGGAAGACCCACGGGCGGGTCAGCGCGCCACGCGCCACCATGACGCCGGCCGCACCGGTCTCGCGCATGGTGGCGACCGCCGAGGCGGCGTCGTGCACGTCGCCGTTGGCGATCACCGGCACCCGCACCGCCTCGACCACCTCGGCGATCAACGCGCGGTTGCAGGGCACGCCGTAGCTGTCGTCGGCCGTGCGGCCGTGCACCGTGATCGCCGCCGCGCCGCTGTCCGCCGCGCGGCGTGCCACCGCCGGCGCGGTGCGCGCATTGAGTGACGGTCCGAGGCGCAGCTTGGCGGTCACC
>JBOHWA010000943.1:0-1655 GCA_050735855.1 Binatia bacterium | reverse complement strand
GGACCGCCCCACCCCCGGCGCCGAGGGCCCGGCGCCCTCCAGCTAGAGCGAGCCGTTTTCGATCGCGGCGGCGAGCGCGTCGATGTCGGCGGCGAGGGGGCGATCGTCGGTCAGCGGCCGGGTCAGTGCGCGCACGCGCGCCAGGGCGGCGCGCGATCCTTCGCCGGCGGCGTCGGCGCCGCGCAGGTCGAGGGCCTGGGCGGCGCAGAGCAATTCGATAGCGACGATCGTCTGCGCGTTGTCCGCCACGCGGGCGGCGTGGCGGGCGGCCAGCATGCCCATGCTGACGACGTCCTGATTGTTGGCGTTGGTCGGGATCGAGCGCACGCTGGCGGGCGCGCTGAGCAGGGCGTTGTCGGCGGCGAGCGTCGTGGCGCCGTATTGCAGGCCCATGCAGCCGCTGTGCAGGCCGGCGTCGCCGCGGATGAGAAAGGGCGGCAGGCCGCCGCTGAGCGAGGCGTCGAGCGCGCGTGCGATGCGCCGCTCGGCGGCGGCGCCGATGGTGACCAGCGCGATCTTGAGCTGATCGAGGGCGAGGGCCACCGGCTGGCCGTGGAAGTTGCCGCCGTGCACGACGCGCCCCTCGGCGGCGAGAAACAGCGGGTTGTCGCTCACCGCGTTGAGCTCGATCTCGACCACCGCGGCGCTCGCCTCGATGGCGTCGAGGGCCGGGCCGAGCACCTGGGCGATGCAGCGGATGGTGTAGGGATCCTGCCGCCCGGCCGCCGACCCGTCGGCGCGCACCAGCCGACTGCCGCACGTCAGCGCCGCCAGGCGTTCGGCGACGGCGCGCTGGCCGGGATGCGGACGGGCCGCCTGCAGGGCGGGGTCGAGCGCTTCACGGTGTCCGCCCAGCGCCTCGAACAGCATGGCCGCGGCGAGCTGCGCGGCGGCGGCGATGCGGCGCGCGCGCACCACCAGCAGCGCCCCGGCGCCGGTGTGGAACGAGGTACCGTTCATCAGCGCCAGGCCTTCGCGCAGGCGCGGCTCGAGCGGCGTCAGGCCGGCGGCGCGCAGCGCATCGGCCGCCGGGGCGCGGTGGCCGTCGACTTCGACATCGCCCTCGCCGAGCGCCGCCAGGGCGATCTGCGCCAGCTCGACCAGATCGCCGCTGGCGCCGACGCCGCCGGTCTCGCGCACGATCGGGTGGACGCCGGCGTTGAGCATGCCGAGCAGCAGCGCCGGCACGGCCGCGTCGACCCCCGAGCAGCCCTGCGCCAGCACCTGGGCGCGGGTGAGCATGGCGGCGCGGACGAATGCGGTCGGATGCGGCGCGCCGAGCGTCACCGCGTGGCTGCGCACCAGGTTGCGCTGAAACGCCGCGCGCTGGGTCGCGTCGATGCGGTTGCCGGCCAGCGGCCCGCAGCCGGTGGTCAGGCCGTACACGGCCGCGTCGGATCCGGCCAGCCGCTGCGCGAACGCGTGCGAGCGCTCGATGCGCGCGACGGCGTCGGCGTGCAGGCTGACGCGCGCGCCGCAGGCGACGGCGTCGACCGCGTCGACGCCCAGGTGCGCGGCCCCGACGGCGATGGTGCGTTGATCGGACATGGGGTGAGTGACAGCGCATAACGGGCACCCCATGGGCGTGCAAGCCATGCCCTGGGAGCGCGGGCGGCCCGCCCGCTCTTCGGGGTCCGGCGGTGGCTCTCTTGAGC
>JBOHWA010000942.1:0-3607 GCA_050735855.1 Binatia bacterium | reverse complement strand
CCGCTTACGAGAAGGCCCTGGCGCTCGATCCCGACCTCTGCGACGCCTACGTCAATCTCGGCCGCCTGGCGCACGAAGCCGGCGACCCCGCCGCCGCCGCGCGCCGCTACCACGAGGCCCTGGCGCGCGACGAACGCGACCCGGTCACCCACTACAACCTCGCCCTCGCCCTCGAAGATCTCGACAAGACCCCCGCCGCACTCTTCCACTACCGCCGCGCCATCGCCCTCAACCCCGCCTTCGCCGACGCCCACTACAACCTGTCACAACTGCTCCATCGGCTGGGTGAGCGGCCCGAGGCGATGCGGCACCTGATGAAGTATCGCCGGCTGGTGAAGGGGCGTTGACTCGCCCGCTCCGCTCGCCGCTGCGTCGACTCTGCCGTCCGTCGCGGGTCCTTTTGAATCCGGCGCACACCCTGGTGTGTGGCCGTCTTGGCAGCGTCCTGCACCGCGGGCTTGCCTCAGTGCCAGCGAGAGCCCACGTCTGGTGGAGGGCGCCGGTCCCTCGGCGCCGTGCTCGCCGCGCGCATCGCGGTTGGGATCAGCCCGGCGCCGAAGGCCCGGCGCCCTCCACCAGCTGCCACTCGCCGGCAAGGTGACTCACGGCGAGGCTGACCCGACCCCAAACAGACCACTACTCCCGTCCGCCCCCTTGGCAGACAAACGGCCGTTTGGTACTGATGACCGGTCTACCAAACGCACCGACGCAGGGGGTTTTCATGAAGCGCGAGTACAAGCTGATTTCGGCCGATGCACACGTCGTCGAGCCGCCGGATCTGTGGTCGAAGTGGATGGCGACCGAGTTCCACAGCCACAAGGATATGCCGAAGCTGGTCAAGGACGAGGAAGGCGGCGATGCGTGGCAGTACGGGCACGGCACCAAGCCCGCGCCGCTCGGCATCTACGCGGCGGCGGGCAAGACGCCGGAGCACATCAAGTGGACCGGGGCGCGCTACGACACCGTCATGCCGGGCATGTTCCAGGGGGCGCCGCGGCTGAAGGAGCAGGAAGCGGACGGCGTCGACGCCGAGGTCATCTTCGGCTCGTCGCGCCCGATGGGCCTGTTCCTGCGCCACAAGGAGCCGGATTTCCACCTCGCCGGCTTCCAGGCCTACAACGACTTCATGCTGAAGGACTTTGCCGCCACCGACCCGACGCGCCTGGTCGGCCTGGCCTACATCCCCGGTCTCGGCATCGAGTCGGCGGTCTCCGAGCTGCGCCGCGTCGCCAAGCTCGGCGCCAAGGGCGTCGTGCTGATGTGCTGGCCGAGCGCCAACGACTTCGTCTCCTCCGACGACGATCCGTTCTGGGCCGAGTGCGAGAAGCTCAACCTGCCGGTGGCGATCCACGTGCGCCTCATCTCGGTGAACTCCGCCCCGCCGGGGCCGACCGGCAAGCAGGGTGGCAGCATCCCGGGCCTGGCCACCACCGGCATGCTCGACATGCCGGCGATCATGGCCGACCTCATCTTCTCGGGCGTGCACGACCGCTTCCCGAAGCTCATGTTCGCCGCCACCGAGGCCGGCGCCGGCTGGATCCCCTACCTGCTCGAGCAGATGGACGACCGCTACTGGCGCAACCGCCACTGGACGAAGTGCGCGCTCGAGAAGCTGCCGAGCGAGTACTTCTACCGCAACTGGCGCGCGACGTTCATGGCCGACGGCTACGCCGTCCGCAACCGCCACGCCTGCGGCGTCGACAACATCATGTGGTCGACCGACTACCCGCATCACGGCTGTGACTGGCCGTACTCGCGCAAGGTGGCGAACGAGATGTTCGCCGACGTCAGCAAGGAGGAGCGCGGGCGCATCCTGGCGGCGAACTGCGCCGAGCTGTACCACCTGGGATGAGTCCGTGGAGGGCGCCGGTCCCTCGGCGCCGGGGGCGGTGGGGGGGTGTGCTTTGCCCAGAAAAGAAAACGCAAACCACGGATTGAGCGGATACGAGCCGATCACACGGATTTTCTAAGGGTTCCCTCCGTGAAATCCGTCAATCCGCGCAATCCGTGGTCGGCTTTTCGCTCTTATAGGCAAAGCCGGGGGGGTGCTCCCCGACCCCCGGCGCCGAGGGACCGGCGCCCTCCAGCGGTTCACCCAGCCGCAAACGTCACGTCCACCTCGAAGCCCCCGTCACCGGGATTGCGCGCGCTGACGCGCGCGTCCATCGCGTCGGCGAGGCCGCGCACCAGCGCCAGGCCGAGGCCGGTGCCCTTGTTGCGGCGCGTCAGCTCGCTCTCGCCGCGGTAGAAGGGGTCGAAGAGGTGCGGCAGGTGGCGGGCGGCGACGCCCGGGCCGTGGTCGCGCACCGCGAGGTGGACGCGGCCGCCCTCGCGCCAGACGCGCAGGGCGATGGTCGGTGGCGATGAGCCGGCGGCGTACTTCACCGCGTTGTCGACCAGGTTCCACAGGACCTGCATCAGGGCGTCGGGCTCGAAACGCACCGGCGGCAGGTCGGCGTCGATGTCCAGCTGCAGCGTCAACCCCTGGCCTTCGGCGTGCGGCCGCAGCAGCTCGGCGACCTCGCGCACGACGGGAGCGAGCGGCGCGCTGGTCAGCGCCACGGCGCGCGTCCCCTTCTCCAGGCGCGAGAACTCGAGCACGTTGTTGATCAGCCGGCTGAGCCGCTCCGACTCCACCGTGATGTGCCGGTAGTACTCCGCCCGCTTCTGCTCCGACGGCACCATGCCGTCGCGCAGCATCTCGCCGTACATGCGGATCGCGGTCAGCGGCGTCTTCAGCTCGTGCGAAACGGCGGCGACGAAGTTGCTCCGCCGCTCGGCGAAGCCGACCATCACCGCGACCATGCGATACAGCGCCGCCAGGCCAAACCCGGTGGCGGCGAGCAGCAGGCCGGCCAGGGCGTAGATGTAGGCGGTGCTGCCGCCGCCGGGCAGCGGGCGGAGTGCGAGGCTGGCGCTGAGCGCCTCGAACGGTTCGGCAAAGCGGTGGCGGAAGACGAATCCGCCGGCGACCGGGTCGGGCGGCGCGCCCGCGACGCTGGTGGCGAACGAGACCTGGGCAAAGTCCGCCAGTCCGTCGTCGCCCAGACCGGCCGCGCGCAGCCAGGCGCCCAGCCCATCGACATCGAGCACCAGCCCCTGTCGGTAGCCACGCGTATCCTGCACCAGCGTGCGATAGAGCATCAGGTGCGCGGCGCCGACGGCGCGCCCGTTCATCGGCGCAAACTCGATCGACGCGGCCGCGCGTGATCTGTCCTGCTGGGGCGCGACGTTCTCGCGCTGCGCGTCGGCGAATGCGTCGCGCTCTTCGAGGCCGCGAGGGGGCGAGGCGTCCGCGGCGAGGTCCTGATCGCCGCCGGTCGGACCGCGCTCGGGTGCCCGGCGCATCTCGACTCTATCGCTGCGGCCGCCGCGGGCAGCCAACTGCGGCTCGGGTTGGCGCAGCCGCTGGACGCGCTCCGCGGCGCCCTTGTTGAGCTGGCGCAGCACGCCGTAGCTCGATGCGTCCTTCTCTTCCGCGGCCAACTCGTCGGCGTTGGCCGCGGCCTGCTTGCGCGCATCCACCGTCGATCCCGGTCGCTGCACGGCACCGACCGGCGCCGCCGCGGGCGCGGGACTGTCGCGGCGCCAGGCGTCGTCGACCAGC
>JBOHWA010000941.1:0-3926 GCA_050735855.1 Binatia bacterium | reverse complement strand
GTTGGGATCAGCACGGCGCCGAGGGACCGGCGCCCTCCACCAGGCTGCCACTCGCCGGCAGCGTGACTCACGGCGAGGCTGACCCGAGCCTCAAACAGAGGTCGCGCAGCGCGCGGCGCAGCAGCTTGCCGCTCGCGTTGCGCGGCAGTGGCGCGGCGAACACGAAGACCTGGGACGGCACCTTGAAGGCCGCCAGGTGCGCGGCGACATGGCGGCGCAGGTCGTCGGCGTCGAGGGCGTGGCCCGGCTTCGGGTAGACGGCGACGGCGAGTTCCTCGCCGAGGCGATCGTGCGGCAGGCCGAAGCAGGCGCACTCGGCGTAGCCCGAGCTGCCGCCGGTGCTCATGCTCGCCAGCCTCCGATCCTCGACCCCATCTCGGCGAAGTCCTTTGGGGTTGCGTCGAGACGCGCACCGGGCGGTCTCGCACATCTCCGCGACGCTGCGTCTCGGCGGTGAAATCTTCGTCCCTCACATCAAAACGACTGGCCGGAGCCGAACAGGAAGCCGGCGCCGGAGGTTCTCCGCTCGCAACGGGGTACGCTGTCCATGGGCCGTTCTGAACTCATCCTGATACGAACTTCACGCCATCCCGTCCTTTGAAGTCCGCATCCTGAGTCCACAGGGTCGCGCCGAAGGCGCGCGCGGTGGCGAGCATCACGCTATCGGCCATCGGCAGCCGCTCGGCGACGCTCAACCGCGCGGCCGCAAGCGCCAATGGCGCGTCGAGCGCCACGAGCCGCCCCTGATGCATCAGCGCCACCGCCTGCAGGGCAGCGGCCTCATCGCGTTGCTGCAGCACGCGCTTGAACACCTCGAAGAGACTCAGACTGGGCACCAGCAACGCCGCCGTGTCCTCGATGGGCTTGGCGAAGAACCCGGCGTTCTTCTCTCCGGCGAAATACTCCAGCCATCCGGACGAATCGACCACGTTCATACGCGGTCAGGCTCCCGCGCCAGCGACGTGTCCAGTCCACGCAGGAAGCCGCGCATGTCCCGCATGCGGCGAAGCGGGATCAGCTCGATTCGATCCTCATACGCGATCGCCTGCACCTTCTGTCCCGGGCGCAGACCGAGCTGCCCGCGGATCTCCTTCGGGATGACGATCTGAAACTTCGGCGAGATCGTGATTGTCGTCATGCGCTCCCTCGATCGATGAGCCTAGCCTTTTACCATTTTTACATCGATCGGACGGCCGCGGCAACTCGTCGCACTTCCCGCCTCGGTTCTGCCCGTGGAGTAGGCGGCGCGGCGACCTCAGAACGACTGGCCCGAGCCGAACAGGAACTGTACGTCGCCAGCCGCCTCGCTGCCGTCGTCGACCCGCGTGGCGACCTCGAAATAGGCGTTGGCGGAGAAGAAGCCGAAGAAGTCGTAGACCACGCCGATGCCGCCGCCGACGCCGACGGCGAAGCGGCTGACATCGTAGATGCGGCCGGCGGAGTTGCTGACGTTGCCGGTGTCGACCAGCAGGTGGATCTCGTGGCGGCGCAGGACGAGGAAATCGAGCAGGTTGAGGTCGAGCTCGGGGTAGATCTGCTGGCGCAGCTCGGTGCGCACGACGAAGATGTTGCGCGCCAGGTCGTCCTCGGCGCCGATGCCGCGGATCGAGCGTTGGCCGCCGAGGCTGTAGAGCCCCTGGTTGGGGACGACGCTGTTGAAACCGGTGCTGAAGCCGTTGAACACCTGGCCGGCGGCGACGGTGCGCGGCGACCACAGCGGCACGGTGCCGGAGGCGACGTAGCCCCAGTCGAGGTAGCCGAAGTCGCTGCCGAGGTTCTTGTCGTACCAGTCGGCGTAGAGGCGGACGCGGCGCTGATCGGTGGGGAAATCGTTCCAGAAGACGTTGTTGTAGTCGTAGCGCAGGCCGATGCCGCCCAGGTTGCCGCTGGTGCGCTGGGTCGGGTTGGCGTCGTTCCTGAAGCTCGGGTCGAGCCACTGGAAGACGTAGAAGCCGTACAGATTGTGCCGGTAACGGGTCGGATCGACCTGTTCGCCCCAGTGCAGCCGGCCGCCGAAGGTAAAGCCGGCGCCGCGGTTGGTGTAGAAGCCGGCGAGGGCAAGGTCCTTGGTGTAGTCGTAGCGGGCGCGGCCGACGACCAGGGCGGAGAAGCCGAACTCGGTCGAGCTGACCTCGACGTCGGCCGAGTCGAGCACCACCTGCGGCCGCGGCGGCCAGGCGTTGTTGGCGCGGTCGTCGTCGATGACCTGGCGCTCGGGGTCGATGATCACCTGATAGACGCGCGACGGCGTCGCGGCGGTCATCAGCGCAAGGTCGCCGCCAGTCTTCCACTGCAGGTCGACATCGGCGCCGCCGAGCGTGCGCAGGCGCACGGTGACCGCCTCGCTGAACGGCCGCGAGGTGACGCGGCGCACGGCGACGGTGCTGCGCAGCTGGCCGGCGTCGGGCTGGTTGAAGTCGGTCTGCCCGACCCGATAGTCGATCGCCGGATACGGGCCGGTCCACTCGGCCCAGCGCGTCTGCATGTCGAACTGCGGCAGGCGCTCGACGACGCAGGTGCGCAGCGGCGGCGCCTGCTGCAGACAGGCGTCGAGCAGGGGATCGAACTCCGCCGCGCCGACCAGGTTGCGCAGCTTGCCGACCACGACGCGGCCGGGGGGCGCGTCGTGATTGAACGTGAAGACCTGCTCGTGCAGCGGATCGGCCTGCTTGCTGCGCTCGAAGAAGGCGTTGACGAACGGAATCTTCGGGGTGTTCTCGAAGCGGTCGACGGCGGCGAAGATGTTGAGCCGCTCGATCCAGTCGTAGACGCTGCGGCGCTCGGGCTCGACCTCGTTCATGTAGCGGTCGGCGATGACGCGCGAGACGCCCTCGCTCACCCAGTAGTAATCCGCCGCCGGCTCGCGCGCCGCCAGACTCGGGCGCAGCAGCTCGGCGTACACCGCCTGCGCCAGCTGCAGCTCGTGGAAGGGCCGCAGGACGGGGTTGAGCTTCATCATCCGGTCGGAGACGATGACGGCGCCCTCGCCGGGGGCGGTCAGGTTGAGGCGCAGCGGCGCCTCGACCACCACCAGCGTCTCGCTCGCCGGCGGCACGGCGGCCGGACGGCGCGCGACGATCTCGACCAGCGCGTCGAGCACCGCTTGGGTCGGCGTCGGCCCGAAGGCGAGGCGCATGCTGAGTCGCTCCGGGCGGTGGAGGAAGACGATGCGCGTGCCGGCGACGCTGGTCTCGTCGCGCAGCAGGCGCGGCGCGACGATCAGCGACAGGTAGTGCACCGACGGGATGATGGCGCCGATGAACGGCGCGCCGGCCGGCACGTGGCGGCCGTTGACCACCATCTCGAGGCCCGGCGCCGGGGTCAGCGTGACCTCGAAGTCAGCCAGCTCGGGTGGCGCGTCGAGGGCCCAGGCGCCGCGCGCGTCGAGCGTGGCGAGATACGGATACCAGCCGCCGATCAGGGTGAGCTGCCCGTCGAACTCGCCGAAGCTGCCGAAGCGGTAGGGCACGGTGGTGCGGAAGCGCAGCGTCAACTGGCGCGTCGCCCCGGGCGCCAGCGGCGCGATCGGCACCCGCACGAGCGTCTGGTCGGGCACGCCGACGTGCGGCAGCCGCTGCGCGCTGCTGGCGACACCGCCGTCGTCGACCGCCAGCAGCTCCATGCCGCCGGGGACGAACTCCTGCTCGGGGTAGACGAACGGGCGGGTGAAGTCGTTGACCCCGCTGTCGGCCGCCTCTGTCGCGAAGCGGTTGGGGAAGAGCACGACGACGGCGTCGTAGAGCGTCAGCGGAGTGTGGTTGGTGAACGCCACCTCGACCGTCCCCTCGATCTGCGGCGCGCTCGGCTCGATCGTTGCCCGCACCGTGTACTGCGGCCGCAGCGGCACCGGCGCCGCCGCGGCGGGCACCGCCCAGAGGACCACGAGCAACACCTGGAGGGCGCCGGTCCCTCGGCGCCGGGGGCGG
>JBOHWA010000940.1:0-2869 GCA_050735855.1 Binatia bacterium | reverse complement strand
ACCCCGCCGATCCATCCGGTGGCATCGAGGTCGCCGTCGTACAGCCGAACATCGATTTCGGCCGGCAGTGGCGACAGGAGATGTACGGGCAGAATCTCGAGGTCGTCATGGAGCCGACGCTCGACGCGCTGCGCCGCGCCGCGCCGCGCCTGATCGTGTGGCCGGAGAGTGCGGTGACGTTCTTCGTCGCGCAGGACGCCACCTACCGCGGCGCGATCGCCAACGCGCTCGCCTATCGCCAGGCGCAGCTGATCCTCGGCGCGCCGCATCGCGACGTGCTGCGCGACGACGCGCCGGCGTACAACTCCGCTTTTCTGCTCGCACCGAGCGGCGAGGTCCTCGGCCGCTATGACAAGCGCCAGTTGCTGCCCTTCGCCGAGTACCCCCCGTTTCCCAGCCTGACGCTGCTGCGGCGCGACTTCGGCAGCGTCGCGAGCTTCGCCACCGGCGCGCCACAGCCGCCGCTGCCCACCGTGGCCGGACGCGCCGGCATCCTGATCTGCAACGAAGCCATGTTCCCTCCCCTCGCCGGCGAGCGGGTACGCGACGGCGCCCAGCTGTTGGTCACGCTGTCGAACGACAGCTGGGTGAACGACGTGACCTTCTCCGAGATCGTCTTCACCATGGTGGCCTTTCGCGCCGTCGAGCAGCGGCGCTGGCTGGTGCGGTCGTCGACCTCCGGGCCGTCGGCGATCGTCGACCCGGCCGGGCGCGTCACCGTGCGGACGCGGCCCTTCACGCGCCAGGCGGTCCTCGGACGGGTGGCACCGCGCGACGAGCTGACGCTGTACGGCCGCTGGGGCGATTGGTTCCCGCTCGCCTGCGTGGCAGTGGTGGGGGCGATGTTGGTCTGGCGGCGCAGCAGACGCCCGGCGGCTGGCCGGGCGAGGGACCGTCGCGATGCGACACCCTGACGCCGATCTCGCCGCGGCGCGCAGCGGGCGACGCCTGCTGCGCCTCTACCTGATCAAGCCGTCGCAGTACGACGCCGAGGGGACGGTCTGGAGCTTCCGGTGGGGCGTGGTGCCGAACAACACCCTCACCGTGCTGGCCGGGTTGGCGGCCGACTGGGCCACCGCGCGTCCCGCCATCGACCTGCAGACGGTGCTGTGGGAGGAGCTGGTCGACGGCGTCATCTCGCCGGCGCTGATCGACGCGTTGGGCCGCCGCGCCGCCGCCGACGGTGCGGCGCTGCTGGTCGGCGTGGCGGGGGTGCAGACCGGACAGTACGCGCGCGCTCGCGACATCGCGCTGCAGCTGCGCGCGGCCGGCGTCGCCGTGGCCTGCGGCGGCTTCCACATCACCAGCCACGCGCCGTCGCGCGCCTTCCTCACGTCGCACGGCGTGAGCGTGGTGATCGGCGAGGCGGAGACGACGCTCGCCGCGCTGCTCGACGACCATCTCGCCGGCCGGCTGCAGCCGGAGTATCGGGTCGGCGACGGCCTGCGCGTCCGCACCGGCCTCGGCACCATCGCCGTCCCCGACATCGAGGCCGCGCCGCTGCCGGCGATCGACGCACGCTACCTGCGGCGCTTCTTCAACCCGACGCTGTCGACCGTCGACACGGCGCGCGGCTGCCCGTTCGCCTGCTCGTACTGCGCGGTGAAGAACGTCATGGGCCGCACCATGCGCGCCCGCGACCCGGCGCGCGTCGTCGCGTGGGTGCGGCACGCCCACGACGCGCACGGCGTGCGCAGTCTGTTCCTGGTCGACGACGACCTCTACCGCAGCCCGTCCTGGGAGGCGCTGTTCACCGGCCTCGCCGCGCTGCGCGCCGAGGGCCGCGCGCTGTCGTTCATGATGCAGGCCGACGTCGAAGCCAGCCTGGTCGGCGACGGCTCGGCGCGCGCCGCGCGCAGCCGCCGCTTCGTCGACCTCGCCGCCGCCGCCGGCTGCTACGCGGTATTCGTCGGCTTCGAGTCGTTCAATCCGGACAACCTGGCCGTGACGCTCAAAGTGCAGAACCAGGACCGCGCCGACCGCCGCGCCGCCGGCGGGTGCGACGCGGCGGCGCGCGGGCGCGTCCTGGCGCGCTACCGCGACGCGGTCACCACCTGGCATGCGGCGGGGGTGGCCGTCCACGCGGGGTATATGGTCGGCCTGCCGCACGACGGACGCGGTGCCGGCGCGGCGGCGGCGCGCGACCTGCTCGACATCGGCGTCGACCTGACCTCGTTCTTCCCCTACACCCCGCTGCCCGGCACCGAGGACTACGACGCCGCGTTGTCGCGCGGCGACATGCTGTCCGGCGACTTCAACGACTGGGACTGCCTGCACATCGTCAACCGCCACCCGACCCTGACGCGCGCCGAGGTCTACCGCGAGTACTGCGACGCCCACCGCACCTTCTACGGCTGGCGCCGGCTGGCCGGCGCGCTGCTCGGTGGCGACCGCGGCCTGTCGGCGACCGCGCGCTGGGGCATGCTGACCCAGCAGGTCTACTACACCTATGCCTACCGCCGCGGCTGGCACCCGATGATGGGCGGCCTGTGGCGCCTCCGCGACCGCTCCGTCCGCCGCCAGGCGATCTCCGACGCAGCCGCCGCGCGCACCTACAGAAGCTTCTAATTGGTCGGCGACTTGGCGAGCTGCGCAAGGTCCCAGTCCAGGTCGAGTGCCGCCAGCTCGCGTTCGGCCTGGGCGCGCCAGGCGGCGGCGGCGCGGCCGGCGAAGGTGGCGGTGCCGATGCTGCGCGCGATGAGCGCGGCGCCGCGCGCGGCCTCGGGGCGCGCGTCGAGGCGTTGTGCCCACTCCAGCGCTTCGCGCCAGGTGCGCGCGGCGCGGCGTCGATTGCCGAGCACCCGGTAGGCGTGGCCGCGCAGGAAGCCGATCTCGACGCGTTGGACGGCGACCTTGCGCGCCACGGCGC
>JBOHWA010000939.1:0-10319 GCA_050735855.1 Binatia bacterium | reverse complement strand
CGGATGCGGGCGCACGCCAACTTGCGCCAGGAGGGCTCTCCTCAGTAAACGCTTACCCGCCGTGCCGCGCGCGACTGGCCGGTTTTCAGACGTCCACGACTGGCCGGTTTTGACGTGTCCACCGAGGCCGATGAGGCAGCCAAAGAGTTCGCATCGCTTCTTCGGCTGTTGGCCGGATTGAAGGGCGATGCCATGTGGGCGTTCAACTACTGCCAGGTCATGTCCGGCATCGCGTCGCTGGACGCAGCAAGCGTGCTCACGAAGGGTGAGGCTGCACTGGCCGCAAAGGGTGAGTTGGACGGCCCGCCTATCGGTGGTGACCTGTCGAAAGCACTATCGCACCGCGAGGCGCAGCGCTTGGTCCGGTATCTGAGTCAGTGACGGCTCCATAGAAGACACCCGCTGCCAATCGCGCCACCGATGCACCAGACGCCGGCAGTTGGGCAGCACGCGGAGCGCGCACGACGTCGGTTGACCCGATGCACGATCAGGTCCCACACGCCGAGCGACGCCGGCGGCGCGCGTGACGCCGTAGCCGGCGGCTTCGAGCAAGCAGGCGCGATCGGTGCTCGTTTCTCGTGCCCTTCGCTTTCGCGTTCATTCCACCTGCCTCCGCGGGCCGCCGGACGCCGTCTGCGGCGATCCTAGACCCGCCAGGCATGGCGGTCGCCGGTCAGGCGCTCAAGTTCGGCTTCGGCCCACTTGAGCGTCGCCTGGATGAAGGCCCGCGGGCCAACCGGCTTCGCCGTTGCGTGGTGCCCAGTCTTTGGTTGCGTCGCCCGTGGCGCCATCCACCACCTCCACCGTTGTTTCGGCCCCAAGGGCCGGCTGCGGTGGGCCGACCAGCCGCAGCACCACCTTGGGCGGTAACTCTGCGACTGTCCGGGGACAAGGTGGAACCCCCGACGGGCACCGTTCTATCAGGGGCGCGGACCGCGCCCGCGTGTCTGGATCCACACTGAAACCAGAGCGATCAGTGCTACAATTACGGCACCAACAGTCACGGTCGTCGTCGCTGTCGACCAGTGCCAAACCGATGCGCCCTCGTCGGCGATGACGCTGTTGTCCGAGTTGACGATTAGGTTGCTGTTGTCGCCGGCGGTGATCCGGGGGGCGTTGACCCCGAGTATATCGACGCCGTTCAGCAGCACCGTCCGGCCGCCCAGAACCTGCAGCGACACTATACCGCGGTCGGTGAGGATCGAATTGTCCAAGTTCCCGGTGTTGGCGGCGTCTCGGAGCAGCTTCTCCGTGTCTGATCGCGTCCACTCCGGGTGCGCCTTGCGGATGGCTGCATCGATCTGTGCCGCCTCGTCGGGCGTCCAGGCACCGGAAGCGTTGCCAGTGATCAGAAGGGCGACGAGCAGGACGGCCAACCGCATACCCTTTTTCGCTACCACGCTGCTACCAACCCGCGCCAGCGCCACCTACCACCCACCCGCCATGACGATCAAACCAGCTCGCCCACGTCGACCTCGGCGGGGCAGAACAGGCGGGATTTCCAACCTGCTCGCCTGCGTCGAGGTCGAACCTGACGTGGACAAGCTCGGGATCGCCGATCAGTCGGCGCACGAGATGGCGTAGGAACGCGCTCGGCCGGCGGGCGGGCGCCGGGTCCGACCACAGGGATCGCGTCTAGTTGAAGCCGCCGCTGCCACGCTCAGACGAGGGGGCCGCGGCGCTTTCACGCAGCGCGCGTGCGAGAGCAGTCGCGATCAAGCTCAAGCGAGCGCAACTCGTACCACGCCGCACATCCGCACGTTTCGCTTTGTCGACGATAGCGGTCCGCTCCGCGACGATGCAGTAAACTGACGACCGTCAGTTTCGTACCGTCGCACCGTACACATTTGTACGCACAGCAGGTGACTGGCGACCCTCCACGGCCTCCGTGTCGAGCCCTGACTGCTCGACATTCACTTGTGATTCCACACAGTTAGGATATCGGCCGTCGTCTTCGCCCCGGCCGCCCAAATCGCCGCGGATGCTGGCACGCAGGGTGCTTTGCTTAAACGACCCGCGTTTCCAGCATCTCTACACGCGGGAGGGGTGCGCCAATATGGATGACAGAGCTTCACTGCTGATCGTCGACGACGAACGGGGACCGACCGAGTCGCTGCGGATGGTCTTCAAGTCGGAATTCGAGGTCTTCACCGCCCCCGGCGGCCAGGAGGCGCTCGATATTCTGCACACCGTGCCGATCGACGTCGTCACGCTCGATCTGCGCATGCCCGGCATGCCCGGCGTCGAGGTGATGGAGCACATCAAGCGCTACGACCCGGACATCGAGATCATCGTCGTCACCGGCTACGCGTCGCTCGATTCGGCCGTGCGCGGGCTGCGCAACCGCGTCTTCGACTACGTCACCAAGCCCTTCGACGTGCCGCAGATCTCCGATCTGGTGCACCGCGCCGTCGCCCGCCGGCGCGAGGCGCAGCGCGCCCGCCGCATCAAGGACGACTTCCTCGCCAACCTGTCGCACGAGCTGCGCACGCCGCTCAGCGCCATCATCGGCTACAATTCGATCCTCACCGAAGAGCTGCAGACGCGCCTGAACGAAGACCAGCGCGTCGCCTTCGACCGCATCCAGGCGAACTCGCAAAAGCTGCTCAACCTGATCGAGACGGTGCTGCTGCTCAACTCGCTCGACGCCGGCGAGTTGCAGGTCGCCGTGTCGACCTTCGACGTGCGCGATACGCTGCGCCGCGTCGCGCGCCAGTTCGCCGCCGCGGCGCGCCAGCGCGGTCTGGCGCTGGCGGTCGAGGGCGACGCCACGCCGCTGTGGGTGACCAGCGATGAGCACAAGCTCGAGCGCGTGCTGTGGGCGCTGATCGACAACGCGGTGAAGTTCACCCCGGACGGCTCGATCGCCCTGACCGCCCACCTGACCGCCGACCGGGTCAACTTCGAGATCGGCGTGCGCGACACCGGCATCGGCATCCCCAAGGCCGACATCGCCCAGCTGGTCGACGACATCAGCCCGAGCCCCTCGCCGCGCACCCGCGGCCTGGGCCTCGGCCTGCGCATGGCCTCGCGCCTGACCGAGTTCCTCGGCGGCAGCCTGCGCGTGCGCAGCGAGAACGGCGCCGGCACCCATTTCACCATCACCCTGCCCGTCTTCGCCAACGATCCGCGCGGGCCGAAGCCGCATCACGACGCATAAGGGAGCCGACCATGTCAGACACCCTGCTGCTCTGCCGCCGCTGTGGCATCCTGCAACCGATCGAGCCCGCCGGCCGCCGCGCCGCCGACATCGACGAAGAGGCCGCCGCCGAGCTGGCGCTGTTCCGCGCCGCACACGCCGCGCACGGCATCGACGAGGCGCACCGCCTGCCCGACACCAACCTCGCCGACCTGCCGGTGTGGGACCCGATGGCGACCAGCTGGTTCCAGGTCGCGACGGCCACCGAGACCCTGTACGTGCGCAGTGGGCGCAGCAGCGTCGACGAACCGCGCGGCTACGTCGTTGCCAGCACGCCGCCGACCAGCTTCGACAGCGTCGACGTCGACGCGCCGCTGCTGCGCCGCGCGCTCGACCGCCACTTCTATCCGCACGCCGTGCGCAGCGCGGCGATCGAGCGCTTCGTCGACATCGTGCTCGACCTCTGCACCGACCTCGATCCACAGGCGGTCGACACCAGCTTCGACGACACCCGCCTGCCCAACACCGGCATCGCCCCCTTCCCGCCGGCGCTGCGCGCCACCCTGCTCGAGCGCTGCAGCCCGCTGTTCAATGACTGGGAGCTGGAGCGCGTGCGCGTCTTCGTCGTCGACCATTGCCTCGAAGACGGCGCGCTGGCCCTGCGCGTGCGCCGCTCGCTGGTCACCCGCGCCGCCTGAGCCGCCCGCGCCCGCCTCACCCTGGCTCCCGGCGCACGGCCTCCGTCTGGCGCGGATGGAGGCCCGGGGCGTGACCGTCAAGGCCGGCGACGCGGTCGCCAACCAGATCCGCGCCACCGGCAAGCACGTCGTCATCCTCGGCGGCGGCGACACCGGCTCGGACTGTTTCGGTACCTCGAATCGCCACGGTGCCGCCTCGGAGCACCAGTTCGAGCTGCTGCGCAGCCTCCCGACGACCGCACGCCCGAGAGACCGTGGCGCTACTGGCCGATGATCCCGCGCACCTCCAGCTCGCTCGAACAGGGCGTCATCCGCGTCGCGCCGCCCGTCCCGGGGACGGCAGCGATCGCGCCACCGATTGCACAATCCGTGGAAGTCCTGTTTCTTCGTCGCACCACTCATCAGCAATTTTCAGGCGCCCAGTCGAGATGCTCTCCAAGACCAATCGATCGACGGCCATTGACGCACTCGGCGGCAGTACGTCGGCGAGCCGATGACGCGATACTCGGCGACGGCATCGCTGGTTGCGATCGTGGGCGCGGTCGTATTGGTGCTCGCTGTGCACGGGCCGCAACCCTCCGGCGACGCCCTCGGCGCTGACGATTCGCCGGCCGAGCGCGCCGCGCTGCCGACGGCCGAGGGCCGGGTCAGCGCGCTCGGCCGCATCCAGCCCGACGATGGCGTCATCCGCGTCGCCGGTCCATCGCAACCGACGGTGGTGATCGGGCAATTGCTCATCGATGACAACGATGCGGTGCGCGCCGGTCAACCGATCGCCGTGCTCGACACCCATGCCGTCAGCCAGGCGAGGGTGGCGCAGCTCGATGCGGAGCTGCGCCATGCCGAAGCCGAGTGGCACCGCCAGGAGACGCTGCGCGGCCAGGGCATCGTGTCGAGCTCCGAGTACGAGGCGCGCGAGACCAGGGTGGCGGCGCTGCGGGCGGAGCGCGCGCGGGCGGCGGCCGAGTTGGATCTCACCGTCGTGCGCTCGCCGGTCGATGGCGAGGTGCTCCAGGTCCACACCCGGCAGGGCGAGCGGGTCGGGCCGGACGGCATCGCCGAGATCGGCCAGACAATGAAGATGGTGGTGATCGCCGAGGTCTACGAGACCGACATCGGGAAGGTGCGGGTCGGCCAGCCGGCGACAATATCGAGCCCGGCGCTGAAGGCGCCGGCGCACGGCAGCGTCGCGCGCGTCGGTCTCAAGATCGGCAACAAGGACGTCCTCAGCGTCGATCCGGCGGCCAAGACCGATGCGCGCGTGGTCGAGGTCGAGATCCGGCTCGACGACGCGCGGCAGGTCGCCGGCCTCACCAATCTCGAGGTCGACGTCGTGATCGGCCCGTGAGGCGCAACATCCCCCTTGCCTGGCTGCAACTCAAGCGCGAGAAGCTGCGCCTGCTGGTCGCCCTCGCCGGGGTGGCGTTCGCGGTCATCCTGATCTTCATGCAGCTCGGCTTCCGCAGCGCCATGTTCAAGAGCGCGGTGCGCTTTCACGAAGCGCTGGACGGCGACCTGTTCCTGCTCAGCCCGACCTTCGACTTCCTGCCGCAGCCCAAGGGCTTTTCGCGCCGTCGTCTGCACCAGGCCCTGGCCTGGCCGGGCGTGTCTGGCGTCACGCCGATCTATCTCGGCCTGACGCTGTGGAAGAATCCCGACACCGGCAAGTCGCGCAGTATCTTCCTGATCGGCATCGACCCCGCCGACCCTGGGATCCGTCTGCCCGGGGTCGACGGACAGTGCGATCGCATCCGCCGCTCGGACGTCGTGCTCTTCGATCGCGACAGCCGGCCAGAATACGGTCCGATCCCGCAGCGCCTGGCGGCGGAGGGCGAGGTCGCGGGCGAGATGGCCAACCGGCGCGTCTTCGTACAGGGCCTGTTCACCTTCGGCACCTCGTTCGGGATCGACGGCTCGGTGCTGACCAGCGAGATGAACTTCCTGCGCATCGATCCGAGCCGACCGCTCGGCCTGATCGACGTCGGGGTGGTCCGCCTCGTCCCCGGCGCCGATGCGGCGGCGACCCGCGACGCGATGCGCGCGGCGTTGCCGAACGACGTCCTGGTGCTGACGCGCGACGACTTCATCGCCCGCGAGCAGCACTACTGGGACACCAACACGCCGATCGGCTACGTGTTCACGTTCGGCGTCATCATCGGCTTCGCCGTCGGCGCCATCATCGTCTACCAGATCCTCTTCGCCGACGTCTGCGATCACCTGGCCGAGTACGCGACGCTCAAGGCCATGGGTTATCCCGACCGCTACCTGTTCGGCGTCGTCTTCGAGGAGGCGATCATCCTCGCGGTGCTCGGCTTCCTGCCCGGCCTGGCGATCTGTGCCTATCTCTACCGGGTCGCCGGCGAGGCGACGCGCCTGCCGATGCAGCTCACCGTCTCGACGGCCGCCGCCGTCCTCGCGCTGGCGGTGGTCATGTGCTGCCTGTCCGGGGCCATCGCCCTGCGCAAAATCAGCTCGGCCGACCCGGCGGAGATCTTCTAGCATGGCCGCGCCGATAGAGATCACCCACGTCAACCACTCCTTCGGCGACGGCAGCCTGCGCAAGCAGATCCTCTTCGACGTATCGACCGAGATCCGGGCCGGCGAGATCGTCATCGTCACCGGGCCCTCGGGGTCGGGCAAGACGACGCTGCTGACCCTGATCGGCGCCCTGCGCCGCGTGCAGGAGGGCAGCGTGCGCATCCTCGACGAAGAGCTCAACGGGGCCGCGACGCGGGTTGTCGGACGGGTGCGCACGCAGGTCGGCTACATCTTCCAGGCGCACAACTTGCTCGACGCGCTGACCGCGACGCAGAACGTCCAGATGTCGTTGCTCCTGCACCGTCAATGGTCGCGCGGCGAGATCCAGCGCCGCGCCGTCGAGATGCTCGAGGCCGTCGGCCTCGGCGACCGCCTCGACCACTTCCCGAGCCAGATGTCGGGCGGGCAGAAGCAGCGCGTGGCGATCGCGCGCGCCCTGGCGGCGCGGCCGCGCATCATTCTCGCCGACGAGCCGACCGCGTCGCTCGACAAACAATCCGGGCGGGACGTGGTCACGCTGATGCACGACCTGGCCAAACGCGACGGCGTCACCGTGCTGCTGGTGACGCACGACAACCGCATCCTCGATGTCGCCGACCGCATCATCCACCTCGAAGACGGCCGCTTGTCCTCGTTTACCAACGCCGTGACCTCCAATACGCAACACATGATGGACATGCTGGCGCAACAGAACCGCAAGGGCGAGCTGGCGCGGCACGTCGCCGGGCTGTCGGTCGAGCAGTTCGCCCACACCCTCGCCGAGGCGACGGCGGAGTGCGAGCAGTTTCTGCGCGTGGTGGAGATGAGCAACACCGAGGCCTTCGAGAGCATGCTCGAACAGACACTGGAAGCCTTCACGCTCAAGATCGGCGAGATCCTCGCCGCCGACCGCGTCTCGCTCTTCCTGGTCGACCAGGCGCGCGGCGAGCTCTTCTCCAAGGTGGCGCAGGGCGACGGCGGCAAGCCGCTCGATATCCGCGTGCCGCTCGGCAGCGGCATCGCCGGCCGCGTCGCCGCCAGTGGCGCAGCGATGAACATCCCCGACGCCTACGCCGAGCCGTTGTTCAACCGCGCCGTCGATCAGGCGACCGGCTACCGCACGCGCGCCGTCCTCTGCGTGCCGATCGTCGATCGCAGCGGCGCCGTGTTCGCCGTCGCCCAGGTGCTCAACCGCGGCGACGGGGCCGCCTTCGACGCGCGCGACGAAACGCGTTTGCGCGACTTTGCCGCCTCGCTCGGCATCGTCCTCGCGAGCTGGTCGCGGATGGCGCGCCAGCATCCGCTCTCGCGGGGAGAGGTCGCCGCCTGAGACGCCGACGCGCGCCTCACCTTGACTCCCGGCGCACGCCCTCCTTATAAGTGCGAGGTGCCGCTGACGGCACCCGCGGCTGACACCCGCCTCACCTATGTACGGGAGCACCGACACTGACGTTGCCGAGCGGCAACTCGGCGCCATCGAGCCCCAGGGTCGAGGCGCCCTCGACGCCGCCCTGAGCGGCACCCCGATCGACGACGCCCAGGCGCTGCATCTGCTCGAGCTCCCGGCGGCACACACCCCGGCGCTGCTGGCCGCCGCCGGCGCCGTGCGCACCGCCCGCAAGGGGCGCCTCGTCACGTATTCGCCCAAGGTCTTCCTGCCGATCACCAACCTCTGCCTCGACCGCTGCTCCTACTGCACCTTCCGCCAGGATCCGGACACGCCCGAGGCCTGGACCATGCTGCCCGAGGAGGTCCGCGCCTGCGCCCATGCCGGCCGCGCCCGCGGCTGTATCGAGGCGCTGATGTGCCTCGGCGACAAGCCCGAGCGCGCCTACCGCTCGTACCGCCAGACGCTCGCCGTGCTGGGTCACACCGGCACCATCGACTACGTCGCCGCCTGCTGCGCGCTCGCCCTCGACGAGGGCATGCTGCCGCACACCAACGCCGGCGTGATGACACCCGACGAGCTGCGCCTGCTGAAGCCGCTCAACGTCAGCATGGGCCTGATGCTGGAGTCGGTGAGCCCGCGCCTGCGCGAGCGCGGCGCCGCCCACCACTCGGCGCCGGACAAGGACCCCGCCGTCCGCCTGGCGATGATCCGCGCCGCCGGCGAGCAGCAGATCCCGTTCACCACCGGGCTCCTGCTCGGCATCGGCGAGACGCTCGCCGAGCGCGTCGACAGCCTGCGCGCCATCGCTGACCTGCACGCCGCCTACGGCCATATCCAGGAGATCATCGTGCAGAACTTCCGCGCCAAGCCGCGCACGCGCATGGCCGGGGCGCCGGAGCCGGAGAGCCTCGACGTCGCCCGTACCCTCGCCGTCGCGCGCCTGATGATGCCCGACATGAACATCCAGGCGCCGCCCAACCTGAGCCCGCTCGACCACCGCCTCTTCCTCGCCGCCGGCATCAACGACTGGGGCGGCATCTCGCCGCTGACCCTCGACTACGTCAACCCCGAGGCGCCCTGGCCGCAGGTGCAGGCGCTCGCCGCCACCTGTGCCGACGAGGGCTTCACCCTCGCCGCCCGCCTGCCGGTCTACGACGAGTACATCGAGCGCCCCGGCTTTCTCGATCCCGCGCTGTGCGCGCACGTCGCCGCGCGCGACGCGGACAAAGGAGTCCACCATGTGGGATGATCTGCACGCCATCGTGCGCGACCCCCGCCCACTCGACCAACTGCTGCGCGCCGCGACCCCGGCGACGACGGCGCTGCTCGAACGCGTCCTGGGCGGCGGGGAGCTGAGCGCCGAAGATGGGACCCACCTGCTCGGCGTCGACGGCGACGACTTCGCCGCCCTGGTGCGCGCCGCCGACACCGTGCGCGCCACCGACGTCGGCGACGAGGTCACCTATGTCATCAACCGCAACATCAATTGGACCAACATCTGCTTCGTCGGCTGCCGGTTCTGCGCCTTCGCCGTGCATCGCAAGGACGCCACCGCCTACAACCACTCGATCGACGACGTGCTGGTCAAGGTGCAGGACGCGGTCGACCGCGGCGCCAGCGAAGTCTGCATGCAGGGCGGCATCAACCCGGAGAGCGACGCGTTCTTCTACCGCGACCTGCTGCTGGCCATCAAAGCCCGCTACCCGCACCTGCACATCCACGCCTTCTCGCCGATGGAGGTGATGTACGGCGCGCGCCGCACCGGCATGCCGTACCGCGACTACCTCAGCATGCTGCGCGACGCCGGCCTCGGCACCATTCCCGGCACCGCCGCCGAGATCCTCGACGACGACGTGCGCGAGATCCTCAGCCACAAGAAGGTCGACGTGCGCACCTGGGTCGAGATCATCACCACCGCCCACAGGCTCGGCATTCCGACGACCTCGACGGTGATGTACGGCCATGTCGAGACGCTCGGCCACGTCGCCCGCCACATCGCGCTGCTGCGCGATCTGCAGAAGCAGACCGGCGGCTTCACCGAGTTCGTGCCGCTGCGCTTCATCCACCACTTCACCCAGCTCTACCAGCAGGGCATGCCGGAGCCGCCGCCGACCGGCCCGCTCGACTTCAAGGTGTACGCCGTGTCGCGCCTCATGCTGCGCGGCTGGATCGACAACCTGCAGACCTCGTGGGTGAAGCTCGGCACCGAGCTGTCGCAGCTCACCCTGGCGGCCGGCTGCAACGACTTCGGCGGCACGCTGATGGAGGAGTCGATCTCCAAGGCCGCCGGCGCCGACGCCGGCGAGTATCTTCCCGAGACCGAGATCCGCGCGCTGATCAGCGGCGCCGGACGCATCCCCGTGCAACGGACGACTACCTATGGCCGGATCGCGCCCGACGGCGTCGCGCACCCGGGTCGCGGTGCTGGCTGGCGGAGTGGGAGCAGCGCGCTTTCTCCGGGGCCTGTATCCGCTCACTGACCCGGCCCGCCTGACGATCATCGTCAATACCGCCGACGACGACACGTTCTTCGGCCTGCACGTCTCGCCCGACATCGACACGGTGACGTACACGC
>JBOHWA010000938.1:0-10539 GCA_050735855.1 Binatia bacterium | reverse complement strand
CGTAGAGCAGTGCCCCGGCGAGCTCGAGGGCCGCGTCGGTCGGCGCGCCGTCGAGCGCCAGCGCCGGCCGGGCCGGATCGGCCAGCACGGCGTCCGCATACCCCGCGGCGCTGGCGCGCTGCAGGATCGCGCGCAGCGCGCTGCCATCGGCCGCCGCGGCCAGCAGCAGCACCAGCGTCGCCGAGCCTCCGGCTGGCAGCTCGACGGTGCGGCGCATGCCGAACAACGGGTCGAGCACGCTGCCGACCGTGCCGCTCAGCGCCGCGTGCAGCCCCTGCGGATCGGCCGGCGTGCGGTTGCGGCCGCGGAAGCGGGCCCGATCGGTCTCGCACTGCAGCGCGCCGGGGCCGAGCAGCGCCTGTCCCATCCACGGCGGGTGTTCGCCGGCGCTGCGCGCCCGCCGACGGGCGAGCAGCGCGCCCAGGGCCGTATCGAGCTCGGTCTGTACGAACAGCTTCGAGAAGGCCGGGTGGGCGGCGTGCGCGGCCGACTGGTTGAGCACCACTTCGAGCGCGCTGGTGACCTCGATGCGGCGGGCCCGGCCGCTGTCATTGTGCAGCGTGAGACGGCGGACCTCGACGTCGGCATCGGCGGCCACCGCCACTTCCAGACGCGACTCAATGCCGTGCTGCCGGCGTTCGATGGTCACCAGCCCGGGGGCAGCGTGGGCGGCGTAGCGTTCGGCGCCGTCGGGGCACGGCTGGTGCGCCGCCGACCACACGGCACCGTCTTCGGCGTCGCGGAGGTACAGGAAGACCCCGTCGGCGTCCTCGGTGCGATCGGCCCACCAGCCGCTCAGCGCCGTGTCGTGCCACCAGGAGTAGCCGCTCCCGGCGCTGGTGAGCAGCACCGAGTAGGTGCCGTTGGAGAGCAGCCGGGCGTGGGGGGCGGAATCGTTCAGGCGATCGAACGGTGGGACGGAGGCGATGAGCATGTCAGTACTCCATCAGGACGTCGGCGGGGAATGTCCGCACGGTGACACGATCGGGGGTCAGCTCGGTGGCCGGCGTACCATTGATCGTCGCGCTGCGCAGCGGGCGCGGCAGCGGCGGACGGACGACGACCCCGCCGGCCGGCACGTCGAGATCGCCGGAGAGCTGCAGGCGCAGCGCGTCGGGACCGGCGCCGCGCAGGCTGTAGCTGAGCACGCCGTAGTGGGTGGGGAGACGGGCGACCCCGACGCCGTCGGGCGTGGCGCCGACCCACTCGAACGGCAGGCCGGCGGCCAGCACCAATGACTGGGCGGGCTCGTCCTCGTAGGCGAACAGGTCGCGCACCGCCTCGATATAGCCCGAGCCGACCCACGTGTGCGGCATGTCGCCGATGAACTTCGGGGCGGTCGCGTCGCGCCAGACGATCTCCGGCCATTGATTCCACGCCAGCGGGCGGCGATCGGCGAGCAGGCCGTCGAGCACATCGAGCGCGGCGGCGCGCCGCCCCAGGCGCAGCAGGGCGCCGACGCTGCGCAGCTCGTAGGGCGCGTATGCCTCCCAGGCGATCTCGCCGCGCCGGCGTTTGCTGAGCTCCTCGTAGTAGTGGTCGAACGTGTAGCTGAGCTGGGGCTCCGGCAGGTCTGCCTGCTCGCCGGCGGGAGCCAGCGCGATGGCGGTCGAGCTCGGGTCGTAGTCGGCCAGCTCGACCGAGGCCGGAATGAACGGCAGCTGGTGCTGCGCGATCACCGTGCGGATCGAGGCGTGCAGTGCGGCGCGCAGGCCGTCGCGCAGCGCTGCGATGCGCGCCGCCTGGGCGGGGTCGTCGACCGCCACGGCCAACGCCGCGGCGTCCTTCAGCCCGCGCACGGCGAAGAAGTCGTCCCAGTAGGAGTGCACCGGGCGTGCGGCATAGCCCTCGTGGCTGACCGACTCCGGCAGCAGCCCGTAGTAGGCGCGCTTGCTCTCGCTGCGGAACGGTTCGGTGAGGCGCTGGGCGCGCAACCCCTCGATAAAGTCGACGCCGCGCACCACCTGCGGCCACAGCTCGTACACCAGGCCGATGTCGCGCGTGTAGCGATAGTACTCGGCGATCGCGTAGATGAACTCCGGCGTGCTGTCGTGCTCGGGCAGCGGGTCGGCGCCGCGGCGATCGATGCAGCAGGGAATCTTGCCGTCGGCGTACTGGAAGCCGGCGTACCAGCGGATGAAGTCGCGCACCTCCTGGGTGAAGCCCATCTCGAGCAGCGCCGCCGAGGTCATCGCGCCATCGCGGATCCAGGAGCGAGCGTAGGTACGCGAG
Organism: Binatia bacterium; assembly: GCA_050735855.1. GTDB lineage: Bacteria > Desulfobacterota > Binatia > HRBIN30 > CADEER01 > JBOHWA01. Next base: position 8,307 of record JBOHWA010000938.1, on the reverse strand, counting down.
CCCGGTTGGATGCGCGCGCCGTCGCTGTTGATCAGGATGTGCGCCAGCGCCGTGCGCACGGCGCCGGTCAGGGCCGCCGCCTGCGGCGGGACGCGCAGCTCGACGGCACCGAGGCGGCGACGCCACTCCGCCTTGGTTTGCGCCAGGATGCGATCGAATTCCGCCTCGCCGCCTGCCGCGCAGGTGCGCGCCAGGGAACCCTCCGGGTCGTGGAAGGGCACCGCCAGAAACACGTCGGCGTGCTCGCCAGGCGCGAGGAAGCGATCGTAGGCGAGCGCGCCGCTGGCGAAGCCGACCAGATCGGTGACGCTGGTGCGGCTCGGCAGGGCGCCATCGCGCAGAAAGTCGGTGATCTGGCCCTCGTCGCCCGCCACGGCGCCGAACCGCTCGGCTGGCGTCATGGCAAAGATGGCCTGCGTGCGATTCACCCACACCGTGTGCGCGTCGAGGGTGAGCTCGTGGATCGGGGCGACGCCGCCGGTCATGTTGAGCGTCTGCCACGGCGGCAGCACCTGGAACGGGCGCAGGCTGAGGAAGAGGCCGACGTCCGCCGGCGCACTGCCGTCGTTCGCCACCCGGTAGCGCAGCAGCAACACCGACTCGCCCGCCGCGCCGGCGACCAGCGCGGTGACGTCGAGCCGCAGATCGCCATACTGCCAGCTGACCGATGGGATCGGCAGGTCGCCATCCTCCAGGCGCTGGCCGGTGATGACGTCGTTCCAGGTCACCAGGGTCCCGTCGGCGACGAGGAACGGCTCGATCGAGAAGCCGCCCTTGTCGACTTCGACCATTCCTTCCTCGTTGATCAGCGCCTCGCGCGCATCACCCGCGGCGCCGGCGACCGTCCAGTAGCTCTGTCGGTCGAAGAAGTACTTTGGATAGTTGCCGGCCTGGGCCTCGCGGGCCACGCCGGCCATGAACTGGTTGGGCGAGGCCGCCAGCTCGAGGGGGGTGACGCGCAGCCGGCGCACGGCGTAGCCCTGGCGCCGGCTGCTCTCGTGCAGCGCCAGGCGCAGGAAGCGCGATTCGCCGTCGGGGAGGTAGATATGGTCGCGCCCGTCGTTGCCGCGCGCCGTCTCGGTCAACGTGGTCCAGTGGTCGCCGTCGTCGGAGGCCTCGATGTCGTACGCCACGGCGTAGTCGAGCGGATCCCAGTCGATGGCGAGGGCGCCGTATTCGCGCGGCTCGCCGAAGTCGAGCTGCAGCCATTGTTCCGCGGCCAGCGCCCCGCTCTGCCACGCCGTGGCGGGATTGTCGTCGAGCACCAGCGCGGCCGGGTGGTCGGGGAGCTCGGTCGAGGCCTTGACGCGCGGCGGCCCCGGATTGCGCAACGGCGGACGGCGCGGCTCCAGGCGCAGGTCGTCGATCCAGAGCGAGCCCTGGTCGCCGGGCGAGCCGGTGACGGCGAACTCGAGGAAGGCGATCTGCGCCGGCTCGCCGCCGCTGGCGGGTCCCCACGCAAACTCGAGGCGCGGCTTCTTCACCCGCACCGTGCGCCACTCGGCGGGCAGCGTCGTCTCCATCTGGCGAAACCACCAGACGTTGCGCTCCGAACGGTCGATCAGCTTGAGCTCGAAGTCGACCGGCGGCGCCGCACCGCGCAGGCCGAAGGAGAACGCGTAGTTCGCCGGTAGTTTGAGATCGAAGGCCTTGCGCACCAGCACGTGACCGCCGCCGCCGACGAAGTTGAAGTCGATGCGCATGGCCATGCCGGTGGCCCCGTCGTCGCGCGCCATCTCCACCTGGACGCCGTCGGTGACGTTGGCCGACCACCCGTCCAGCGTCTCGAAGTCGTCGAGCACCGTCTCGCCGGCCGCCGCCGCGCGGCACAGCAGGAGGCTCAGAGCGGTGATGGCCAGCCAGTGTCCCCGATGCGCGCGCAACATCCTCCACCCCGGACGATCCCATCACGTTCTGACACACGCCCCGTGGCAAGGGAACCGCGATATGGCGCCTACTGCCGCGCCACGATCGCCTCGCCGATGGCGCGCCCGACCTGCGCCGCCCCCTCGGCGTTGAAGTGGCAGCAGGGGTCGTCGTAGACGCTGCGCGACTCGTCGCGGAACAGCATGGTCAGGTCGGTGAAGTCGACCCCCTGCTCGGCCAGCTGTCGGCCGCGCTCGATCAGCAGCGGGTAGCCGCGCGCGACGCGGCCACTCTCCGCGACATCGGGATTCCAGGCCACCTGCTCCTCCTCGGGGGTCAGGCGCTTGCTGCCCGGCAGGTACTGGTTGGGCTGCAGGAAGTGGAAGTACTGGATGCCCTGCCCGCGGCACAGGTTGGACATCGCGAACGAGCTGCGCGCCCACAGCTCGACCAGCTCGACGAACATCTCGTCCTCGTCGGCGAAGCGGCGCGGCGGGCCGGTCACCTGCGGGCCGGCGTTCTCGGTCGTCAGGCCGGCCTCGAGCGCCGCCATCTCCTGCCGCAGCGCGGCTTCCTGCCGGCGATCGAGCAGATCCCACACGGTCAGCAGAAAGGCGCTCTGCGCCACCGGCCAGGCGGTGAAGCGGCGGCGCCGCGCTGCGCGGTCGGCGCGGATCATCTCGACCTTGCCCATGTGCACCATGGCGGCCGGGTCGAGCAGCTGGCGCGCGTGCAGGTTCCAGTTGTGCGGGTAGAACGGGTTGATGCCGTCCTGGACGTTGTCGGTCGCCGCGTCGACCTCGTTGAATCCATCCAGGTTGATGACGATGTCGAACTGCGCCCCCTGCGCCAGCAGCGCCGCCAGCACCAACAGCTGCTGCGGCTGCTTGTAGCCGCCCAGCGCCGTGCTCAGCACTTCGATGCGCTTGCCGGCAAAGGGCGGGTGGGCCTGCAACGCGTCGATCATCGCGGCCTGGCCGAGGACGAAGATCTGGTCGGCCACCGACCCGCCGAAGAAGGCGATGACCAGCCGATCGGGCGTCCGCGTGGTGATCGGCGCGGCGCGAAAGAAGCCGTAGGGGTTGATGCCGGGGGTATCTGGGTTGACCACATAGCCGAAGTACGGGTGGATGATCGTGCGCTGATCCTGCACCGCGCCCGGCCCCGCGACTGCGCCCTCCTCGGCGCCGGCGCCGGCCAGGCGATCGAACGCCGCCGCCCGATCGAGCGGCTCATGCCGGTACGACCGGTAGACCAGCCGCGCCCCGCCCTCGAGCAGCAGCACGCCCACGGCGCTGGCGACGAGGAGGAGCAACAGGCGTTGGCCGACGAGGCGCATCCGGGGCGGATACACCAGCCAGCGGGGTCGCCGCCACCAGCGGGCGCGCGATCGGGCTACACCGCGCGGGCGTGCGGGGCGGCACCCAGGACGTCGGCCAGCGCGGGGGAGACCTCGGCGCGCGGTGCCGCGAGCGGAAGCGCGATGGTGACGGTCGTGCCGTCACCGACGCCGCTGGCGATGCGCACCGAGCCGCCGTGCGCCTCGACCACCGCCCGGACGATGAAGAGGCCGAGGCCCGACCCTTCGATCAGGGCGCTGCGCGAGCCGCGGAAGTGGCGCTCGGATAGATGCGGCAGGTCGGCGGCGGCGATGCCCGGGCCGTCGTCGGTCACCGCCACCACCAGCGCCTCGCGCTGGCGCCGCACGGTCAGGCGGACGCGGCCCCCCGAGGGGGTGAACTTGATCGCGTTGCCCAGCAGGTTGGCGATCACGCGCTCCATCTGCAGCCCGTCGAGGGCGAGGGACGGCAGGCCGGGCTCGATGCTGACGCGCAGCGCGACGCCCTTGATCTCGCTCTGGGTGCCGGCCACGACCAGGGCGTTGTCGATCACGCGGGTGATGCTGGTCGGCTGCCGCTGCAGCACCAACCGCCCGGCTTCGACGCGCTCCGCGTCGATCAGGTTCTGCGACAGCGAGATCACCTGCCGGGTGCTGGCGCGGATGCGGCGGGTCAGGTCGGCCTGCTGATCGTTGAGCGGTCCGGCGTTGCCGTCGAGCAGCAGGTCGGCGAGCGAGTCGATCACCCCGAGCGGGTTCTTGAGGTCGTGGCTGACCGACGACAGCAGATCGAGGCGCAGATCGCGGGCCCGGGCATCCTCGAGGGCGCGTTCGCGGCCGCGCGCATGGTGCACGAGGTGGCCGAAGAAGAGCGCCACGGCGAACAGGAACGGGATGCGCACCAGGTAGCCCTGCGAGATCAAGGTGCCGAGGTCGACGAAGCTGGTCAGCGTATAGAGGTGCGCGACGGTGATCAGCACCGCGGCGCCGACCACCAGGCCCAGCCGCTCCGACAGGGCACTGACGAAGAGCACCGCGAAGTAGAGCACGAAGAGATCGCTGGAGGTGGCCTGCGTCAGCGCCACGGCCAGCGTCAGCGCCAGCGTGTCGACGACCATCAGGATCCACTCGAGGCGCCCGACCGAGCGCAGGCGCGGCATCAACTCGGTGAGCGCTACGTTGGAGGCCAGGTAGGCGGCGACGAACAGGCCGGCGAGCGGTGTCACTTCGGAGAGCGGCCGACTGAACACCACCAGGTAGGAGGTAGCGACAATCAGCACCCAGCGGAGTAGCAGGACCGCATGCCCTTGGTGCAGCGCGGCAATCGGGTGTGCAGCAATCTGCTCGCCTGTGGCGGCGGTGCTGTGCGCCCTTCCTGTCCCGAATGACGGCATGCGACGTCTCATGTGCACGGGTCGTGCCGCGCCGCGCGGCGCGCCCGTATGACCCGTCGCGCCCTGTCCGGCGAGCGAACTCGGGCGGTGGCCGGGCGCCCGGCGGCGCAGCAGGCTGGGTGGCATGTCGAAAGATCGCCGACCGTCCGTTTCTGGACAATCCGTTGCGCCAAGAACACAGGCGACGCCGCAGCCGAGCCAGTGGCGGCTGCCATGGCGGCTGCGCCTGCGCTGCAGAAATTTTCTGCGCGAATCAATGCTGTTCGTTGCGGCGCCGTCAAGATTTGAGGCATCGCGCGCGACTGCTTGGCCACGCGGCGCGAATTCGCTAAGCGGAGGCATGCACAATCTGGCACGCGGCATGAGGGTGGCGAGTTCAGTCTGGCGGGCAACAGCGGCGGCGGCACTCGTGCTGCTGGCGGCGGGGGCGGCGCCGGGGCAGGACGACGCACAGGCGCGCGAGTTGATGCGTGCGGTTCTGGAGGCGATGCCGAAACAGAGCTTCGTGGCCAAGATGACCGTCACGTCGGAGGCCTTCGCGCCGCGCGAGCTGCGCCTGAGCCGCAAATTCGTCGACGGCGCACACGGCAGCTATCTCGAAGTCGTCGCCCCCGATGACCTCGAGGGCATCCGCTTTCTGTTCCTCGAGCGCGCCGACAAACCGAACGAGCAGTACATCAAGGTCAAGGCCAGCCGCAGCGCCGTGCGGGTCTCGGACGATATCCGCCAGCAGCCGTTCCTCGGCTCGGCGTTCTACGTCTCCGATCTCGTCATGCCGGAGCTCGATGACTACACCTACCGCTACCTCGGCAAGGACGTGCTCGACGGCCGCACCGTCACCCTGGTCGAGATGACGCCGAAGCGCCCCGACCAGGGCGTCTACAGCCGCAGCATCGTGGCCCTCGATCCGAAGGACAAGCTGGTCCTGCGGCGCGAGTTCTTCGACCCCAAGGGCGACAAGATCAAGGTTTGGACGGTCGACAAGATCGACCAGATCGACGGCATCTGGACCCTCAGCGGCCAGCAGATGAAGAATCTCAAAGACCAGACCGCCTCGCGCCTCGACATCAGCGAGATTGCCTACAATGTCGAGCTGCCCGACGCGATGTTCACCCCCAAGTACCTGCTGCGCTAGCCGCTCGCGCGCGGCGGGCGCCGGCGCGCCCACGGCCACAGCGTGCCGGCGGCATAGGTCGCGAACGCCAGCATCGACCCGAGCAGCAGCGATGCGGCGATGCCGGCGGCGTCGGCCAGGCCGCCGCTGCCGCCGGCGCCGAACAGCTCGCCGATCAGCTTGAACACGTCGTCGCTGCGCCAGCGGTCGACGGCGAAGCCGGGATCGCCGCGTGCGACCAGGCGCGACACCAGGATCGAGCCCATCTCGTAGAAGTCGCCGGTGAGCGAGACGAAGGGCGCCAGCGCGACGGGCAGCGCGGCGCCGAAGAGCAGCGCCTGGGTCAGCCCCGTGCCCCGCCAGCCACCGGCGGCGCGCAGCAACGGCACCCCGATGATGATGGTGAGGACGAAGGGCAGGAAGTCGGTGAGCAGATAGGTCAGGTCGCTGCCGCCGGTGTCGAAGCCGGTCAGCTGCCCGGCGTACTCCGAGCCCACGGCGACCCACGGGAAGAACGGCTGTAAGAGGGCCGCGCCATAGATCGGATCGATCTCCAGCCGGGTGACGCTGCCGCCGCCGAGCCGGCAGCCGGCGGCATGCAGCAATTCGTGGATCGGCACGTAGATCCACCAACTGAACACGGCCGCCGCGGCGAGGGCGGCGAGGTGCGGCCAGCGAAACCGTCGGATGAACAGCTCGAGCGCCGCGAGATAGTCGTCGACGGGCAGGCGCAGGAAGCGGATCACGGGTCGCATCGGCCCGGCGTGGGTAGCGCCGGTGACCGGAGGGGTCAACTGTCGGGGGCGAAAATCTGCCGGCGGAATCGGGTCGGGTATGGTATGACCAGCCCGCATCCGGGGTAAGACTGTTCGCACCACTCGAAGGGGGGATTCGCCATGAGGGGACACGCATTGCGCACGGCCGCGGGCTGGCGGCTGGTGACCACACTGATCGCGTTCGCCGCGGCGCCGGCGGGCCTGGCGGCGCAACAGATCACGCTGGCGCCGTTCGCCACCGGGCTGAGCTCGCCGGTCGACATCGCCAACGCCGGCGACAGCCGTCTCTTCGTCGTCGAGCAGGACGGCTACATCCGTGTCGTGCAGAGCGATGGCACGGTGCTCGGCACACCGTTCCTCGACGTCAGCACGCTGGTCTCGGGCGGCGGCGAGCAGGGTCTGCTCGGTCTGGTGTTCGATCCCAACTACGCCGGCAACGGCTTCTTCTACGTCAACTACACCGACCTCTCGGGCGCCACGCGCATCGTGCGCTACCAGGTCAGCGGCAACCCGGATGTCGCCAACGCGGCCAGCGCCACGCTGGTGATCCAGATCCCGCAGACCGCGTCCAACCACAATGGCGGCGATCTCAACTTCGGTCCGGATGGCTACCTCTATATCGGCATGGGCGACGGCGGCGGCGGCTGCGATCCGCTCAACGACGCCCAGGACCCGAACGAGTTGCTCGGCAAGATGCTGCGCCTCGACGTCGATCCGCTGCCGTACACGATTCCGCCCAGCAACCCGTTCGTCGGCCCGGACGGCATCCGCGACGAGATCTGGGCCATCGGCACGCGCAATCCGTGGCGCTTCAGCTTCGATCGCAGCACCGGCGATCTCTACATCGCCGACGTCGGCCAGAACGCGCTCGAAGAGATCGACTTCCAGCCGGCCGCCGGCGGCGGCGAGAACTACGGCTGGGACTGCTACGAGGGCAACAGCCTGTCCAGCGGCTCGAGCGGCTGCTCGACGATCTTCCCGTGCCTGCCGGCGAGCAACTTCGTCTTCCCGGTGCACCAGTACAACCACTCCGGCGGGCGCTGCTCGGTGACCGGCGGCTTCGTCTATCGCGGCACGCAGTTCCCCTCGCTGGTCGGGCAGTACTTCTTCGCCGACGTCTGCTCGGCCGACTTCTACAGCCTGACGACCAATACCTGGAACCTGACCTCCTATGGCGTGCCGAGCGGCGTTTCCTTCCCGACCAGCTTTGGCGAGGGCGCCGACGGCGAGCTGTACGTCACCGGCGGCGGCAACACGATCTTCCATGTGCGCGCGTCGTCGCTGCCGCCGACCTGCCCCGCTGCCCCGACCGCGGGCTGCGCCGGGGCGGCGAAGTCGAAGCTGCTGCTCAAGCAGCCGGGCGACCAGACGAAGAACAAGCTGCTGTGGAAGTGGGCCGGCGCGGCGGCGGTCGACGCCGGCGACTTCGGCGATCCGGTCGGCGATGGCACCAGCTACTCGCTCTGCCTCTACGCCGGCACTGCACAGGTAGCGCTCGACGCCGGCGTCGCCGGGGTCACCAACTGGAAGACGACCAGCAGCGGCTACAAGTACAGCGACAAGACCGCGCCCGGCGACGGCATCTTCAAGGTACTGCTGAAGTCCGGCGCGGCGGGCAAGGGCAAGGTGTTGGTCAAGGGCAAGGGCGGCAACCTGGATCTGTCGGCAATGGCCCTCGGGCTCACCGACCCGCTGCAGGTGCAGCTGATCCGCAACGATGGCCCGGAGTGCTTCGAGACCACCTTCCAGGTCGCCGACGTCAGCGCCGACAGCGGCACGCTCTTCAAGGCGAAGTACGCTCCGTGAGCCGCGGGGAGG
>JBOHWA010000937.1:0-5332 GCA_050735855.1 Binatia bacterium | reverse complement strand
TTCAACTACCCGCGCAACTTCGTCGTCACGTATCCGCACATCGACTACGATCTGCAGGCGCTGTATCCGCGCAGCTTCTTCGACGGACGCGAGAACATCGGCTTCTTCGCCTGGGAGCAACGCGACTTCCACCCGGCCTGGCGGGAGCGGCTGCGGCCCTATCATCGGCTGTTCGCGCCGTCGCGCTTCGCCGCCGACGCGGTGGCGGGCGGCGCGGGGCGGCGCGTCGACTGGCTGCCGAACGTGGTCGATGTCGACGTCGGCGCGGCGCGGCGCTTCGACCGCGACCACTTCGGCATTCCCCGTGACCGCTTCGTCGTCGGCTACGTCTGCGATGCGTCGAGCTCGGTCGAGCGCAAGAACCCGCTCGGCACCGTGGCGGCGATCTGCCGCGCCTTGCGCAACGAGGCGCAGGCGTTCGTCGTGCTCAAGGTCAGCAACGGCGATCGCGCTCCGTTCGACAGCGTCGTCCACGCCGCCCGATGCCTGCTGCGCAGCCACGGCATCGCGCACCTGATCGTCACCCGCATGCTGCCGCGCGAGGAGGTGCACGGGCTGATCGGCTGCTGCGACCTCTATGCGTCGCTGCATCGCTCGGAGGGGTTCGGCTACACCCTTGCCGAGGCGATGCATCTCGGCGTGCCGGTGGTGGCGACCGGCTACTCGGGCAACATGGATTTCATGAGCGAGGCGAACGCCTACGTCGTGCGCTATCGCGAAGCCGTGCTGCGGCGCGGCGAAGGGCCATTCCAGCCCGGCACGGTCTGGGCGGATCCCGACGGCGAGCACGCGGCGGCGCTGATCCGCGCCGCGTTCGAGGATCGGGCCGGCGCACAGCGCAAGGCCGAACAGGCCGGCGCCGACGCGCGCGCCTTGCTGTCGGCCGAGAGCGTGGGGCGACGGCTGTCCGGCCTGCTCGACCTGCCGCTGTCGCTCGGTGGGTGAAGCGGGCGCGCGGCGTCGGTCGATCAGCCGGCGGCCGACGAGCGGCGGGCGCGGTACGATGAAGGGCGCGCGCCAGGTAGGCGAGCACGCCGCGGCCGGGCGTGCGCTCGGCCATGTGCAGACCGAGCAGCGTGTCGCCGGTCGTCGCTTCCGCGCGGGCGAGGATCTGATTCAGATCGCCGGCGCTGCAGGGGATGGTATCGCCCTCGAGGACGCGGGGATCGACGCCGGCGGCGGTGCAGACCGCAGCCGGGTCGAGACCGACCGAGCCGAGCTCCGCCAGGACGACGCGCACTGCCCCACCGAGCGACATCGGCTCGTATAGCCGAAGTTGCCCGCCGCGGACCAGAGATTGTCCGCCGCGAACCAGCCCCGACCGCGGCCACCCGTGTATATGGGGAGGCATGCTCGTCGCGCTCTTCGTCCTCCTCGCCCTGGCCGCTCCTGCGGCCGCGGCGCCGTCCGATCTCGTCACGCCGCTCACGCTGCCCGTCCCGCCGCGCACCGAGTGGCGTCCGCTCGGCTGCCGCAATGTGCCCTTCGGTCATCCGGTGTTGCCGCCGCGCACCGCCTTCCGCCGCGCCCACGGTGACCTCGAGAGCACCAACGAGGTCGACCTGGCCTATGCGCCGGTTTTCGCGCGCCAGTGGATCGCCGAGCCGGGCCTCTACCAGGTGACGACGCCCGCCTTCGACAGCGCCGGCAACCTCTACATGACGCCGCTGTTGCCGCACGAGCCGATTCTGATGATCTCGCTCGACGGCGCGACCGGCGCGCGCCGCTTCGTCGTGCCCTTGGCGCCCGGGCAGCGCGGCGGCGGCGCCGTGCCGCTGGTGCTGCGCGACCCCGAGACGGGCGGCGAAGTGGTCTACGTCAACGCCTACGATCGCCTGATCGCCATGCGGACCGACGGGACGCTGAAGTGGGACATGCCGACTGGCTTGCCCCCCGCGACGGCCGCCGATCAGTCGCCGATCGGCCTGGCGTGGGTACCCAACGCGGACGCGATCGTCGGCCTGACGCGCGACGGGTTCATCTTCCTGCTCGATCGCCGCACCGGGGCCCAGGTGCTCGACGCCCCGGTGCTGGTGCCCGGCGAGCGCACGCCGCCGCCGGTCCTCGCCACCTCGCCCGCGTTGGCGGCGCAGGTCGATGTGCTGCTGCAGCCGCTGGCCGCCTTCCCGCCCGGCTTCGGGGTGATCAACCTGATCGAGGTCCTGCTCGGCGGCAACAGCAAGGTGGCCAACAACCTGTCCGTCGATCCGCGCACCGGGCGCCTGTGGATCGCCGCCAGCGCGCGCGACGGCGAGGATGGCGCGGTCGACGGCGTGTCGGAGTTCGGCGCCATCTATCGCTACGACGTCGTGCCCGACGGCGGCGGGTGGGGGCTGGCCGAGATCTGCCATCGCAACTTCTCGGGCGGGTCGGCCTCGACGCCGACGCTGGGGCAGAACGGCACGCGCGTGTACCTCGGCGACGACGCCGGCGCGCTGATCGCCATCGACGCGGACAATTGCGGCGAGGCGTGGTCCGTTCCGCTCGATGCGCAGATCTTCGGCTCGATCGCCGCCGCCTCCGACGGGCGCGAGCTCTACGCCGGCTCGGCGGGCGGCATCTTCCAGGTCTTCGACGACGGCGACCAGGGCCGCCGCGGCTGGACCGCCGCGCTCGACGTCTATGACATCCCGCCCGAGCTGAGCGGCTACGACGGCATCAACCTGCTGCTCGCCGGCATCGGTGCCAACGGGCTGCTGCTGCAGGCCGGCGTCGGCCTCAACACCGGCGCGCAGCGGCTGCCGGTGCGCACCGGTGTCGTCCACGTCGATCGCCTGACCGGCGCGCCGCGCTGGTTCGCCGACGGCCTGGAGGAATCGCTCGGCGCCATGAGCACCGGGCCCGACGGGGCCCTCTATCTGCCGCACGCGCCGCTGCGCCGCGCCTTCGCCCTGGCGCTCGGCCTGACCACCGAGCCGCTGATCGGCGGGGTGAGCAAGTGGGCCTCGACGCGCGACGATCTGCTGGCGCGCGACGCCGCCTGCGCCGCCGCCGACCGGGCGGCCAACGCCGCGGCCACCCAACTCTCGTGCCCGGCTGCGGCAGTCGCGGACCTGACGCAGGTCGAGGCGCTGCGCCAGCAGACGTCGGCCGCCGCCGAGCACGCCCTGGCGTCCGGCATCCTGGCGCGCAAGCCCGCCGGTCGCGTCCGCCAGCTGGCCAGCCGGGTAGGGGATCCGCCGGTGCCGGCGGCTCTGACGCCGGCCGCCTACGAGCGCAAGGTGGCGCGCTATCATCGCCGCGCCGCACGGGCGCTCGGACGCGCCTGCCGCCTGCTGTCCGCGAACGGAGGCTAGGGCGGGCGCCCTCCAGGTTGCCGTGTCTGGACACGGTGCGGACAAGCGGCGCCCTCCCGGCGCGCTCGCGACGAAGGATCTGCGATCTCAGGCTGCGTAGAGCGCGTCGATCAACGCGCGCCCGCGCTCGTCGATCACCATGTCGTTGCCCATGCGGTTGGTGACGTAGCCGAAGCCGATGCGTGCGGTCGGATCGGCGAAGCCGACGGAGCCGCCGGCGCCGGGATGGCCAAACGCGTCCTGCGAGCCGAAGGCCAGGCCGTGCACGCCCGGTTGCGAGAGCCAGTAGCCGAGTCCGACGCGCAGCCGGATACGCATCAGCGGATCGACGGCCTCGGCCTGCTGCGTGCGGGCGCGGGCGATCGAGGCGGCGGACAGCACGCGGACGCCGTCCACCTCGCCGCCGCGGGCCAGCGCGCCGTAGATGCGGGCGAGCGCGCGGGCGTTGCCGTGACCGTTGATCGCCGGGATCTCGGCGCGTCGATGCTCAACGCTGTTGTGGTCGCCGTTCCCCATCGGGTTGATGAACGCCAGGGCGAGCAACGGCAGCGCGCCCGGTGGGGCGTCGGCGAACGAAGCCGCCACCTCGGCCGGCGGCTCGAGCGCGGTGATGTCGGCCGCGCGCGCCTCCTCATCCGGCCGCAGGCCGATGTGCAGGTCGGCGCCAAGCGGCTCGGCGATCTCGGCGCGGAAGAACGCCCCGGGGCTGCGCCCGTCGACGCGGCGCACGAGCTCGCCGACCAGCCAGCCGAACGTCATTGGATGGTAGGCGAGCTGGCCGGGAGGTATGCAGGGGGCTTCGGCGGCGAGCGCGGTGCACATCGCGTCCCAATCGTACAGCGTGTCGGGCGGCAGCAGCGTCCGGATCGCGGGCAGGCCGGAGCGATGCGAGAGCAGCCAGCGCACCGTGATCGCGCCCTTGCCGGCCGCGGCGAACTCCGGCCAGTAGCGCGCCACCGGCGCGTCGAGATCGAGCTCTCCGCGCTCGATCAGGCGGTGCGCGCATAGCGACACCATCCCCTTGGTGACCGAGTAGAGGTGCACGATGGTGTCGCGCTGCCACGGCCGCGAGCGCGCCGGGTCGGCGTGACCGGCCCACAGGTCGACGACCGGCTGCCCATCCTGGACGATGCAGACCGCGGCGCCGATCTCCCCCCGCGATCGAAATCCTTCCTCGAAGGCGGTACGAACTGCTGCGAAGGCAGGGCTGCAAGTACCTTGAATCACGCGTGCTTCCATCTTCTCGGCCTCCTTGATCGAGCGGATAGTTAGGGTATCCAATAGGCAGATACTCGAACTATCCGATGAGCCGTGTCAAGCTCGGAGAATGCGCCTCGCAGAATTGAGCGCCCGCTCGGGCGTACCCAGGTCGTCGATCAAGCTGTACATCCGCGAGGGAATCCTGCCGACCGGCGCGGCCCAGGCGCGCAACCAGGCGAGCTACGACGAGTCCCATCTCGAGCGCCTGGCGCTGATCCGCGCCCTGCGCGAAGTGGCGGGCCTGTCGCTCGAGGTCATCCGGCGCGTGACGGCGGAGCTCGACCGCGGTTGGGATGCCGGCGATCCGATCGGCGAAGCGCTGCTCGCCATTTACACGCCGCCGGCAAGGCACCGTGCGCCGGAGGACGAGGCGGAGCTCGGGCGCCTGCGCGGCGAGGTGCAGGAATTCCTGCGCGGCCTGCCGTGGACGACGGAGAACGAGCGCCACTTCTTCGTCGACGATATCGCCGAGGCGCTGCTCCAGGTGCGCCGCTACCTGTTCCCCGACTATCCGGTCGCCGCGCTGGAACCCTTCGCGCGAGTCGCCTGGCTGCTATCGGAGCTCGAGTTCCAGGGGGCGCCCGGCGGGGCGCGCGTGCCGATGCGGGCGCGCGGCGACGACGTCGCCGCGCCGACGCGGCGCGCCATCCTCGGCACGGTGCTGTTCGACCGCGTCTTCGGCGCGCTGCGCCGCTGCGCCAACTCGATGCGCTCGATGCGCATCAGCGACGGTCTCGACGTCCCGCCCGCCGGCGGCTGGCCGGCGGCGTGACGGT
>JBOHWA010000936.1:0-5118 GCA_050735855.1 Binatia bacterium | reverse complement strand
CAATGCTCGACTGTTGGCGTAGGACCCCGCCACCGAAGATCCAGGCCCCAGCGGCCTTGGCCTCCCGGACCACAGCGCGCGCCGATTCGCCCACCGCCGGCTGGTCCGCCTCGGGAATGTGGTCCATCGAGCCGTCGTTGAATGAGATAAGGTATCGGGGCATTGCCTTGCTCCTTCTTTCGGCCAGTGAGGCCTACGCTCACGCTGAGCCGCCGGCGCAGAATGCAGCGCGCGAGAACGCTCGCCTCAAACCGGTCGGCTCCAGCGTGTTGTTAGCCCCGACCACGGCGCCTGCTCCAGTAACCAGGGCGTCGATGTTGATGGGCAACCGCAACGATGAAGATCTGTTCTTGCCTCAAGGTGCGGTAGACGACGCTAAAGGGAAACCCCGGAACGATGCGCTTGCGAAGCCCACCGGCCAGTGACAACCCTGCGTCGGGAGAACCGGCGATCCGCCCGATCGCTTCCTCGACCGCGATCAGGAAACGTCCGCCAAGTCCTTTGAGGTGCGCTTCATAGAAATCGATCGACGCATCGAGTTCCTCCCGTGCTGACGGGTGGAACACGACCTCCATCACGGCGACAGCTTTGCTCGAAGCTGGGCGAAGACCTCGCGAGCGGGAATGCCTTCAACTGCCCTATCGCGTAGCTCTTGGAACCGCCGCTGCGCTTCGACGATCCATAGTCTCTCGATCTCCTCCGGAGAGCCCGCTTCCTCCTCAAGGCTCGCCAACAGGCGAACCGCCAAGCGCGCCCGATCTTCCTCCGACAGCTGCAGCGCCTCGTCTTCGATCTCAGCCAGTGATTGCGCCATGTCGACCTCACTCTCAAGTTCGGGGAGTACCGTGCCCCGCCCGATGACCGTCCTAGACCGGCAGGCGCAGGAGGCGGTGCGCGTCGAGCATCTTCTCCTTGATCGGCACGCCGATCGGGCAGCGGCCGGTGCACGGCGCCGGGCAGGTGACACACAGCGACGCGTTGCGGTCGACCAGCTTGGCGTAGTGGCGCATGCCTTCCTTCTCCCAGCCGTAGTCGCGGAAGTACATGCGGTAGCGCAGGATGTCGTTGATCGCGAGGTCTTCCGGACAGGCGTCGAGGCAGCGGCCGCAATGCGGCTGGCAGTAGTCGCCGCGCGTCAGCTCGTCGTAGCGCTCGAGCAGCGCGACGTCGCGCGCCGTCGGTTGCGTGCCCGAGGCGGCGACGTACTCATCGATCTGTTGCGGCTCCCAGAACGAGACCACCAGGCAGGAGACGTCGGGGTTGGACAGGACCCAGCGGAAGGCGGACTGCGAGTAGACGTTCGACTCGTCGCGGAACTGCGCCAGGTTGGTGTGCATGGCGCCCTTGAGCGTCTTCATCGCCACGACGCCGACGTCGTGCTTGGCCGCCTTGGCGAGGATGTCGCCGAACGTCGGCCACATGCCGAAGTGGTAGGCGAGCATCATCACGTCGAAGCGGCCGGAGTCGATCGCCTGGTTGGCCACCGCCTCCAGATTCGGCGTGTGCGTGCTGACGCCGAGGAAACGCACCTTGCCCTGCTCCTTCAGGCGGTCGAACGCCTCGTGGATGTTGGGCGCCATGAGTCGCTCGACGCTGTCGCAGGAGTGGATGTGGATCAGGTCGACGTGATCGGTCTGCAGCCGCTTGAGGCTGGCGTCCACGTGCTCGATGATCTTCGGCACCGGCGTATCGTCGGGCAGATGCCCGTCGGCGACGCAGAACTTGGTGGCCAGGAACATCTTGTCGCGCTGACCCTTCATCGCCTCGCCGAGGATGTGCTCCGAGTTGTTGCCGGAGTAGTCGGGCGCGGTGTCGAAATAGTTGATGCCGCGCGCGATCGCCGCGCGCGCCACGTCGACGCCGCCGGTGGCGTCGCCGATGCGGCCGGCGCCGAGCGCGATGTCGGAGACGTACGCGTTGGTGCGGCCGAGGCGGCGATAGTTGCGGATGTATGCGTGCTTCCAGCCGGCCTGCGGATTGGGCGAGGTGTACTCCACCTTGGCGGTGAAGAAGTCGCCGGCCACGTCCAGCCACTTGCGGTTGGGCCACACCGCGGCGCCGACCCCGCCGGCGACCGCCGCGACGGTGGCCCCACCCGCCCCCAGCGTGCGCAGGGCCAGGCGGCGGGTCGCCCCTTCGCCGGAGAGGATCTCCGCGCTCTTGGGCGCCGCGATCGGGGTCAGCAGGCCGACCGGCTGGCAGCGCTCGCAGACCGGGCGACGCAGGCGCAGGAAGCTGGCGGTGACGGCGAGCAACATCACCGCGGCCGGCAGGAACACCTTCCAGAGCGGCAGCGCGCTGCGCTGGCCGCCTTCGGCCAGATCGTGCAGGAGTCGGCCGCCGAGCGTGTAGGCGAGCAGCAGGCCGACGGCATAGAGCGCCACGGCCACCGACCGCCGGACGCGCACGACTCCCGGCCGCTGTGGGCCACCGCAATGCGGACACGTCATAGGTCCCTCCCCGACTGCAAGCTGCCGGCAGCCTAGATGGGGGCGGCAGACGTGTCCACCCAGCGCCGCGACCCCGGCGCTGCAGCGCGGCGCGGTGGGCCGGGGGGCGCGTCAGCCCGGTGTGGGCTCGGCGTCGGGCTCGCTGCCGGGCTCGGCGTCCTTGTCCGCTTCGGCTTCCTTCTCGGCCAGGCAGGCGACGCCGACGACCTTCTCGCCCTCGGCGACGTCGATCAGGCGCACCCCCTGGGTGTTGCGGCCGATCACCGAGATGTCGCGCACCGGCATGCGGATCACCTTGCCGGCATCGGTGACCAGCATCAGGTCGTCGTCGTCGCGCACCAGGCGCACGCCGACCACCCGGCCGACCTTGTCGGTCACGTTCATGGTGATGATGCCCTTGCCACCGCGGTTGGTCAGCCGATACTCGTCCACCGCCGTGCGCTTGCCGTAGCCGCGCTCGGCGACCGCGAGCAGCGTCGCGTCGGGGGTCACCACGTCGACCGCCACCAGGCTGTCGCCGGCTTCGAGCGTGATGCCGCGCACCCCGGCGGCATTGCGGCCCATCGGGCGCACGTCGGACTCGCGGAAGCGGATGGCCTGGCCGTTCTGCGTCGACAGGATGACTTCCTGGCTGCCGTCGGTGAGGCGCACGCCGATCACTTCGTCGCCGACGTTGATCTTGATCGCGATGATGCCGGACGGGCGCGGGTTGGCGTAGTCGTCGAGCGCGGTCTTCTTCACCACGCCCTCTTTGGTGGCGAAGAGCACATAGCGGCCGCCGGCGCTGAACTCGCGCACGGTGAGGAAGGCCGACACCTTCTCGCCCGCCTGCAGGCTGAGCAGGTTGACGATCGCCTTGCCGCGCGCGGCGCGGCCGGCGAGCGGCAGCGTGTGCACCTTCAGCCAGTAGAGCTTGCCGCTGGTGGTGAAAACCAGCAGGTAGGCGTGCGTCGAGGCGACGAACAGGTGCTCGATGAAGTCTTCGTCCTTGGTCGTCGCGCCGATCTTGCCGCGCCCGCCGCGCCGCTGGGCGCGGTACTCGGCCACCGGGTTCCGCTTGATGTAGCCCTCGTGGGACACGGTGACGACCATGTCCTCCTCGGCGATGAGGTCCTCGATGTCGAGATCGGTCGAGTCGTCGACGATCACCGTGCGCCGCTCGTCGCCGTACTGGGCGCGGATCTCGCCCAGCTCGGTGGCGATGATCTTGGCCACTTCGCGCTCGTCGCCGAGGATCTCCTGGAAACGCGCGATCTGCCGCAGCACCTCGTCGCGCTCCTCGAGGATCTTGTCGCGCTCCATATTGGTCAGGCGCTGCAGGCGCATCTCGAGGATCGCCTGCGCCTGGATCTCGCTCAGCCCGAACTGGCTCATCAGGCCGGTGCGCGCGGTCGCCGGGTCGGTCGCGGCGCGGATCAGCGCGATCACCGCGTCGAGGTTGTCGAGCGCGATCTTGAGGCCGTCGAGGATGTGCAGGCGCTCCTGCGCCTTGCGCAGCTCGTAGACCGTGCGCCGCGTCACCACGTCCTTGCGGTGCTCGATGAAGACGACCAGCGCATCCTTCAGGGTCAGCAGCTTCGGCCGCCCGGCGACGATGGCCAGCATGTTGACGCCGAAGGAGTCCTGCAGCTGGGTGAGCTTGAAGAGTTGGTTCTGCACCACCTCGGTGACCGCATCGCGCTTGAGCTCGATGACGACGCGCATGCCGTCGCGATCCGATTCGTCGCGCAGGTCGCTGATCCCCTCGATGCGCTTGTCGTGCACCATCTCGGCGATGCGCTCGATCAGGCGCGCCTTGTTCACCTGATAGGGCAGCTCGCGGACGATGATCTTCGTCTTGCCCTTGTCGCTCTCCTCGATCTCGGTGCGGGCGCGCAGCTGCAGGACGCCGCGGCCGGTGAGGTAGGCCTCGCGGATGCTGGCGCGGCCGTGCAGGAAGCCGGCGGTGGGGAAGTCGGGGCCGGGGATGTAGCGCATCAGCTCGCCGCTGCTCAGGTTCGGATCCTCGAGCAGGGCGATCAGGCCGTCGACCACTTCGCGCAGGTTGTGCGGCGGGATGTTGGTCGCCATGCCGACGGCGATGCCCGACGAGCCGTTGATCAGCAGGTTCGGGATGCGCGCCGGCAGGACCACCGGCTCCTGTGTGGTCTCGTCGTAGTTCGGCTTGAAGTCGACCGTTTCCTTGTCGAGGTCCGCCAGCATCTCGCTGGTGATGCGCGCCATGCGCACCTCGGTGTAGCGCATGGCGGCCGGCGGATCGCCGTCGATCGAGCCGAAGTTGCCCTGCCCGTCGACCAGCGGGTAGCGCAGCGAGAAGTCCTGCACCATGCGGACGATGGTGTCGTACACCGCCGAGTCGCCGTGCGGGTGGTACTTGCCGATGACGTCGCCGACGATGCGGGCCGACTTCTTGTACGCCCGGTTCCAGTCGTTGTTGAGATCGTACATCGCATAGAGCGCGCGGCGATGCACCGGCTTGAGCCCGTCGCGCGCGTCGGGCAGCGCGCGCGAGATGATGACGGACATGGCGTAGTCCATGAAGGACTGCCGCATCTCGTCTTCGATCGCGACCGGAATGCGATTGCCCTTGCTGATCCCGCTGCTGTCCATACCCCTGCCCGGCCCTACCCGAATCTATCCGACCGTCGGGCGCGCGTGGTGCGCGCTC
>JBOHWA010000935.1:0-4738 GCA_050735855.1 Binatia bacterium | reverse complement strand
TCCTCTGTGTCCTCTGTGCTCTCTGTGGTGAAGCACTTTGGTCCCTAGGTCTATGGGGTAAGGACCTCGATCCCCGGCACCCCCGCGACGATACGGAAGCGCGCGAAGGTGCTGGCGGTGGCGTCGGGGTCGAAGGTGTCGAGGCCGCGGAACTCGACGAGGGTTTCCTCCGGCGTGATGTCGACCAGCGTGTAGCCCTGGTGCAGCAGGTCGATCTGCTTCAGGTACGGCGTGTTGGCGGTCATCATGATGTTCTCGGCGACGTGCAGGAGGTTCTCCGGCGCGATGGTGCGCGGGTCGGGGTCGGCGGTGAGCGAGCCGGTGTTGAACTCCATCGCCGCGACCGGCGCGTCGGGGTCGTCGAAGTCGGACATGATGTCGCTGGCCTTGTAGAAGTGGGTGTGGCCGCTGCTGACCACGACGTTGGGCACGCGGTGGCGGACGATGAAGTCCATCAGCTCGCGGCGTTCCGCCTGATAGTCGTCCCAGGCTTCGTTCGACACGTAGACGCCGCCGTTGCGCTGCAGGTTGGGATCCTGGGCGCGCAACTCGGGGGTGTCGCGGTCGACAATCTTCCACGGCGCCATGTCGTAGCTGCTGCCGATCAGGCGCCAGGTCGCGCTGCCGAGGCGCAGGCGCCGCATGAGCCAGCGCTTCTGCGCGATCCCGAGGGTGGTGCGGCCGGCGGCGAACATCTGTTCGCCCGGCGGCAGGGCGGTGTCCTGGGCGTCGATCAGGTCGGCGAAGCGGGTGTTCGCCGGCACCTCGGGATCGCGGTACTGGCGGGTGTCGAGCAGGTGCATCTGCGCCAGGCGGCCCCAGCGCAGCGTCCGGTAGGTGCGGTCGCTGCGCGGCCGCGGCACCGGCATGTTCTCGAACCAGGCGGTGCGCCCGGCCGCCAGGCGCACCGGGTCTCCGGTGCGGTCGACGCCGTTGTAGAACTCGCCGTCGTCCCACACCGCCACCAGCGGCACCGCCGCCTGCAGCTCCTGCAGCAGCGGGTTGGAGTGGAAGCGGCGATAGACGCCGCGGTAGTCGTCGAGCGTGATCGTGCCGCCGTCGCTGACGTACACGTAGTCGCCGAGGTGGAGGAAGAAGTCGACGCCCTCCTGGGCGATGGCGCGATGGGCGACGTAGTAGCTGTCGTTGCGCTGCTGGCAACTGGCGAAGGCGTAGCGCAGATGGCCGGAGCGGGCGTTGGCGGTCGGCGAGGTGCGCAGCCGGCCGACGACGCTGGCGACGCCCGCGCTCTCGAAGCGGTAGTGGTACCAGCGGTCGGGGCGCAGGCCGTTGACCTCGACCTTGACCGCGTGCCCGGCCGCCGCCTCGGCATAGGCGACCCCGCCGCGCGCCACCTGCTGCATCGCCGCGTCCTCCGCCACCGACCACATGACCGGCACGCGGTGCGCATCGGGCGGCGGCGCGATGCGCGTCCAGATGATGCCACGGTGGACGTTGGGATCGCCCGACTTGATCCCGTCGGGAAACGAGGGCACCCACGGACCCTGCGCCGCGGCGCGGCGCGGCAACGCCGACAGCACCGCGGCACTGCCGGCCGCCAGACTGAGCAGGCGCAGGAACTCACGCCGCGGCAGCGTCGGCCCGGTGCCCGGCGGGGGCGCGATCGAGATCGGAATCGGCAGTCGAGGAGTGAAGGACATCGTCACCCGATAGCATGGGGCGGGAGGGTGACTGAACCGAATTCGCGCACGGTGCGGATGTGGGCGGGCACTTTTTTTCAACGCAGAGGGCGCAGAGGGTCGCAGAGGAGAACAGAGAGAGCAAAACAAAAGAGGAGGAACGGCGATACCGTCTCGCGCGGCGCTGCCTCTGCGACCCTCTGCGTCCTCTGCGTTAAAAAATCAGCTTGCGGGTGGTACCCTGGTCCAATGAGATACCTCCACACCATGGTACGGGTTGCCGACCTCGAACAGTCGCTCGACTTCTACTGCAACAAGCTCGGGCTGCAGGAGCTGCGGCGTCACGAGGTGCCGCAGGGGCGGTTCACCCTGGTCTTCCTCGGCGCCGACGAGAACCCCGACGCGCAGGTCGAGCTGACCTACAACTGGGATCCCGAGCCCTACCCCGGCGGGCGCAACTTCGGCCATCTCGCGTATGCGGTCGACGACATCTACGCCACCTGCCAGCGGCTGATGGACGGCGGCGTGACGATCAACCGGCCGCCGCGCGACGGGCACATGGCGTTCGTCCGCTCGCCCGACGGCATCTCGATCGAGTTCCTGCAGCGCGGCCAGCCGCTGCCGCCGCGCGAGCCGTGGGCGTCGATGCCCAACAGCGGCCAGTGGTAGTCGCACGCGCCACGGGGACCGCGCCGCCGGCGTGGTGGCCGTGGTGCGTGCTGGCGATCGCGCTGCTCGCCGGCGCGCTGCGCGTCGCCTACGTGCTGACGCTGCGGTCGACGCCGTGGTTCGATCAGCTGGTCGTCGACCCCGAGTTCTACGACGCCTGGGCGACGCGCATCGCCGCCGGCGACTGGATGGGCGCGCGGCCGTTCTACATGGACCCGCTCTATCCGTACCTGCTGGCGGGGCTCTACCGGCTGGTCGGCCGCGACCTGCTGCTCGCCCGCCTGCTCAACGTCGCGCTGAGCGCTGCCGCCTGTGCGCTGGTGGCGCGCCTCGGACGCCTGCTCGGCGGCTGGCGCGTCGGGGCGCTCGCGGCGCTCGGCTTCGCGGTCTACGCACCGGAGATCTTCTACGTCGGCGAAGTCGAGAAGACGACGCTGTCGGTGCTGTTGACCAGCGCCTGCCTGGTGTTGTGGCTCGGCGCCTCGCTCGCAGCGCGCTTCGGCGCCGGCGTCGCCCTCGGCCTGGCGGCGTTGACGCGCGCCAACCTTCTGCTCTTCGCTCCGCTCTGCGTGCTGCTCTGTCTGTGGCCGCGCGCCGAGTGGCGGGCGCGTGTCGGCGGCCTGCCGCGCGCGCCGCTGCACGCGCTGCTCTTCGCCGCCGGCTGCCTGCTGGCGCTGGCACCGGTGGCGTGGCGCAATCACCACCTGTCGGGCGAGTGGGTGCTGACCACGGCGCAAGCGGGGCAGAACTTCTACATCGGCAACAACCCGTACAACCCCTCCGGCGCCTACGGCGTGCTGCCGTTCGTGCGCGCCAACCCGCATTTCGAGGAGGGCGACTTCCGCGCCGAGGCCGAGCGCCGCGCCGGCGCGCCGCTGACCGCGGCCGAGGTGTCGCGCTTCTGGTTCGCCGAGGCCTTCCGTTTCATGCGCGAGCAGCCGGCGGAGGCCACCGGCGTCATGCTGCGCAAGGCGGCGCTGTTCTGGAACGACTTCGAGGTATCGGACAACCAGGACCAGTACCTGATGGAGCGCGACAGCTGGGTGCTGCGCCTGCCGCTGCTCGGCTTCGGCCTGTTGGCGCCGCTCGCCGTGCTCGGCGCCCTGGCGGGCTGGCGCGGCAACCATGCCGTGCGCCTGCTCGGCGGCTTCGTGCTGATCTACTGGGCGACGGTGGTCGGGTTCTTCATCTATTCCCGCTACCGCATCCAGGTGGTGCCGGCGCTGCTCGCGCTCGGCGGCCTCGGCGTGGTGACGCTGGTCGAGCGGGTGCGCGCCGGCGACTGGGCGCGGGTGGCGGGCGGCGCCGCGGTCGCGGTGGTGGTCGGCTGGTTCTGCCTGCACAGCATCGACATCTTCTCGCAGGACAACGAGCAGGTGGTGGAGATGCGGCTGCGCCATCTCGCCGATGCGTACTTCCAGGCGGGGCAACCCGAGCGGGCCGTCGCCGCGCTGTACGAGGCGATCGACGCCTGTCCGGTGCGCTGCCGCGGCGCATTCGACGATCTCGTCGGCGCTTACCTGCGCGACGGGCAGCTGCGGCCGGTCGAGGCGCTGCTGCGCCAGTTCGTGCACCGGCAGCCGCACAACGCGGAAGCCGCGGGGGCGTTGGAGATGTTGCACGCCGCGTCGCCGTGAGGGCGGTGGGGGGCGTGTTCGCATTGAGCTGACCCCACGCCACCCCCGGCGCCGTCCAGTTCACGGCAGCAGGCGGCCGAGCAAGGCGGGGACGGCGTGCTCGACGCGCAGCGGGCGTCGCCCGAGGGTGACGGCATCGAAGCCGTGCGCCTGCAGCATCTCGATCTCGTACGGGATGAAGCCGCCCTCCGGCCCGACGGCCAGCCACAGGGCTTCGTCGACACCGTGTGGGCAGGGCGCGTCGGCAGCGGGGTGGGCGACCAGTGCGCGCCGCCCGTCCAGCCGCGCGCCGAGCTCGTCTTCGACGAATGGTCTGAAGCGCCGGCGTGGCTCGACCCGCGGCACGATCGTGTCAGCGCCCTGTTCGAGACCAAGCAGCAACTGCGCGCGCAGGTCCTCGTCGCCCAGCGCCGGGCTCTCCCAGAAGCTCTTCTCCACCCGCCAGGTGTTGAGCAGCACGATCTCCTTGATGCCGAACGCCGCGACGCACTGCAGCACGCGACGCAGCGCCTTGGGGCGCGGCAGCGCCAGCAGCAGCGCGATGCCGGCGGGCGGCGGCGGATCGCGGTCGAGCGCGACGTCGAGGACGATGGCGGCATCGTCGATGGCCACCACGCGCCCGCTGCCGAGTGGGCCGTTCAGCCGCCCGACGCGCAGCGTGTCGCCGACCGCGGCACGCTGCACGGCGCGCACGTGCTGCGCGCGCCGCCCGTCGAGGCGGACGCGCTGTGTGTCGATGAAGTCGTCGTCGAATAGCAGGATGAGGTTCATCTGCGATGGAGAGGCCATGAC
>JBOHWA010000934.1:0-2860 GCA_050735855.1 Binatia bacterium | reverse complement strand
ACCTGGCGCAGACCATGCACATGCGCATCGAGATGAAGCAGATCGGCAACCGCGACGAGACCAAGCTGCTCGGCGGCGTCGGCCCCTGTGGTCGCGAGCTGTGCTGCTCGAGCTGGCTGCGCGAGTTCAGCTCGGTGTCGGTCAAGATGGCCAAGGAACAGGGCCTGTCGCTCAACCCCTCGAAGCTGGCCGGCATGTGCGGCCGGCTGAAGTGCTGCCTGCGCTACGAGTACGACACCTACCTGGAGCTCGGCCGCGCCCTGCCGTCGATCGGGCAGAGCGTCGAGTCGACCAAGGGCAACGGCGTCGTCACCCGCCACAACGTCCTGAAGCAGACCGTCGTCATCCGCCGTGAAGATGACGGCATCGATGTCGAGGCGCATCTCGAGGATCTGGTGGCGAAGAAGGCGACCTGAGCCGTCCCGCCAGCATGCCCCGCGCCTACGTCACCACCCCGCTGTACTACGTCAACGCCGAGCCGCACCTCGGCCACACGTACACCACGGTCGTCGCCGACACGCTGGCGCGCTGGCATCGGGGGCGCGGCGACGAGACGCTGCTGCTGACCGGCACCGACGAGCACGGCGACAAGATCATGCAGGCCGCCGCCGCCGCGGGCGCGACGCCGAAGCAACACGCCGACCGCGTCAGCGCGCTGTTCCGCGACACCTGGGACCAGTCCGGCATCCGCTACGACCACTTCATCCGCACCACCGACGCCTACCACGTCGAGACCGTGCAGTGGTTCCTCGAGCGCCTGCAGGCCGCCGGCGACATCTACTTCGGCGACTACGGTGGCCTGTACTGCTACGGCTGCGAGCGCTTCTACACCGAGAAGGAGCTGGTCGACGGCAAGTGCCCCGATCACCAGGTCGCGCCGACCTGGATCGCCGAAGAGAACTACTTCTTCCGCATGAGCCGCTATCAGCAGCCGCTCATCGACGAGCTCGAGCGCCACCCGGAACGCATCATGCCGGACCGCTACCGCAACGAGGTCCTGTCGATGCTGCGCGGCGAGGCGCTCGGCGACCTGTGTATCTCGCGCCCCAAGAGCCGCCTGACCTGGGGCATCGAGATCCCCTTCGACACGCGCTACGTCGTCTACGTCTGGTGCGACGCGCTGGTGAACTACGTCAGCGCAATCCGCCACCTGCATCCGCACGACGTCGACGCCTGGTGGCCGCAGGCCGAGCACCTGATCGGCAAGGACATTCTCAAACCGCACGGCGTCTTCTGGACCACCATGCTGATGAGCGCCGGCCTGCCACTGTTCAAGCGCCTGCACGTGCACGGCTACTGGACGCGCGGCGAGAGCAAGATGTCGAAGAGCCTCGGCAACGTCATCCGCCCGCTCGACATGAAGGCACGCTACGGCATGGACGCGTTCCGCTACTTCCTGCTGCGCGAGATGGCCTTCGGCCAGGACGCGACGTTCAGCGAGGACGCCTTCGTCACCCGCGTCAACGCCGACCTGGCGAACAACCTCGGCAACCTGGTCAGCCGCACCCTGGCGATGCAGCAACGCTACTTCGAGGGCGCCGTGCAGCCGCTCGGCGAGTGGACGGCCGAGGATCAGGGCCTTGCGGCCGCCTTCACCGCCGCCCGCAGCGAGGTGCCGGCCCTCACCGCCGAGCTCGCCTTCCACCGCGCCCTCGAGGCGTTGTGGCGCGCCATCGACCACGCCAACAAGTACATCACCACGACCGCCCCGTTCACGCTCGCCAAGGACCCGGCCACCAAGCCGCGCTGCGGCGCCGTCCTGCACCACCTGGTCGAAGGCCTGCTGGTCACCGCCGTGCTGCTCGAGCCGTTCCTGCCGGAGACCGCCGCCCGCATCCTCGCCATGCTCGCCCTGCCCGATGACACGGCGCTGGCCGACGACTGGCAATGGGGTACCGGGTTGCCGACCGGGCACATCACGCTCAAGCCGGACATGCTCTTCCCGCGCATCGAGACCGAATAGCTGGAGGGCGCCGGGCCCGCGGCGCCGGGGGTGGCGGGGCTGCGTGCCGCCCCGAGCCCGGCGCCGAGGGCCCGGGCGCCCTCCACGAACACGCATGGCCTGGAAACCGCTCGACCACGCACCTGATCTGCCGTCGCTCGGCGGCGAGACGCTGATCGATTCGCACTGTCATCTCGACGGCGGGGACTTCGACGCGGACCGCGGCGAGGTCCTGGCGCGCGCGGCCGCGGCGGGGGTGGGGACGATGGTCACCATCGGCGCCGGCGGCCCGCTCGAGTGCAACGACCGGGCGCTGGCGCTGGCCGAGGCGCACGCCAGCGTGTTCGCCACCGTCGGCGTGCATCCGCATGAAGCGGCCCAGGTCGACGACGCGATCATGACCTCGATCGAGGCGCTGGCGCGGCGGCCCAAGGTGGTCGGCATCGGCGAGACCGGGCTCGACTACCACTATGACCATTCGCCGCGCCCCCAGCAGCGCGCCGCCTTCGCGCGTTTCATCCAGCTCGCCCGCCGCCTGGCGTTGCCGGTGGTGGTGCATCTGCGCGACGCCGACGATGACGCGGTCGACCTTCTGCGCGGCGAACAGGCCGGCGAGGTCGGCGGCGTCATCCACTGTTTCTCCGGCGACGCCGACAGCGCGCGGCGCTTTCTCGATCTCGGGTTCCACATCTCGTTCAGCGGCATCGTCACCTTCAAGACCGCCGATGCGCTGCGCGCTGCCGCGCGCATCGTCCCGAGCGACCGGCTGATGGTCGAGACCGACGCGCCCTTTCTCGCCCCGATTCCCTATCGCGGCCGCCGCAACGAACCGGCCCTGGTGGTACAGACCGCGGTGGCGCTGGCAGAGATCCGCGGCGAGACGCTCGAACAGGTTGCGGCGTCGACGCGCGCCAATAC
>JBOHWA010000933.1:0-4180 GCA_050735855.1 Binatia bacterium | reverse complement strand
CCGCGCAGCGGCGCCAGGAGGATTTCGATTGCAACAGAGTGCGTCCGGTAGCTCCATGGAGGAACAGTCGGAGGCGTTCATGAGCTGCCCGCATTGCCAGGCTCAGATGATGTATCTCGGCTACTTCCTGTGGATGTGCGAGGCCTGCGGCCATCGCTGCCAGGGCGACCTACCGGGCGCGCCCGCCTAGCGCGCCCTCCCGGTCGGAGCGTACGAGGATTCCTGCGGGCGAAGAGGCTCCCCGCTTCACCACCACAGGATGAGCGCCAGCAGCGCGGCGGCGGCCGCGGCGCGCGGCCAGAAGTGCGGTTGGATGATCGCCGGGTCGGAGGCGATGCTGCGCACGTCGGCGGCTTTCTGGGCCCCGCTGGTGACGCGCTCCAGCACCGCCAGGCAGTCGCCGGCGAGCACGTCGCGGAAGGCGTGGCCGAGCTCGACCGAGGCGACGCGCGGCGTGCCGTGGTAGCTGACGGCGGGGCCGCCGTAGCCGTACTTCGTGTTGAGCAGCCAGCCGAGCCCGCCGGCGAGCCCGCCGAGCACCTCGCGCAGCGGCTGCGGGTCGCGGCCGCGCCGCAGCTGCCAGTTGGCGATGGCATCGGAGACGCGCGCCAGCGGGCGCAGCGGCGGCGGCTCGTCGTGCTCGAGGGTGGTGTAGTCGGCTTCGACCAGCGACGGATCCTGCGCCAGCATGAAGGCCGTCTCCCACGTGCCGGCGTGCTCACCGCGCACCAGATGGTGTCGCTCTTCCTCGCTCAACGGCCGGCCGAGCGAGGCCTCGATGGCATCGAACCGGCGCCCGGTGATGAGCGCGTGCAGGGCGACGATCGACGGCGTGAACATCTGCACCCCGTGCCGGCGGCTGACGCGGCGGCAGGCCGCCTCGAGGGCGGCGGCGTGGCGCGGTCCGCCGTGGCCGTTGGTGACCACGATGTAGCGGTAGCCGGCGCGCGCCAGCGAGGCGCCGTGCGCGCGCACGGCGTTGTAGACCGTGCGCTGCGACGCGTTCATCGAACCGGCCAGCGGCAGCTCGTCGGTGCCGAGCGGCAGGACCGGGTGCTGCACGACCGTCCAGTCCGGACGGGTCGCGGCGAACCGCCGCCCGCTCTCCTCCGCCATCCAGCGCGCCATGTAGAAATCCATTCCGTATGGCAGGTGCGGTCCGTGCACCTCCAGCGCGCTCACCGGCTGGAAGCAGACGGCGCGGCTCATATCGATGGCCCGCAGCTTGGTGTAGGTCAGGTCTTCGGCGCGTACGATGGGCATGGGTGTCTCACGTTCGGCAGTTGGCGTTGGGCGTTCCGCGTTCGGAGGGCACGGCGCGGCGTGCGCCGAATCGCCCAACGCGAAACGCCAAATGCCCAACAATCATTTGTTGTATTTCCATGCCTCGATCTCGAGGCCCTTCTTGGCGTTGTAGCCGGAGCGATAGTACTGCACGGTGCCGTCGGCGCCGATCAGGACGAAGGTCGGCGTGCCGCTGACGCCGTAGGCCTGGAACGCCTGGCGATAGGGATCGATGGCGACCGTTTCCGGGAACGGCTCCTTGAAGGTCTCGAAGAACTTCTTGAGCGTGTCGGGATCCTCGTCGGTGATCGCGACCACTTCGACGTCGCGCGCCTTGGCGAACGCCATCACCTCGGGGAGCGAGAACTTGCACGGCGTGCACCAGGTGGCCCAGAAGAACAGCAGGCGCGGCTTGCCGGCGGCGAAGCTGGTGCTGCCGCGGAACCCCTCCAGCTTGAGCGGCGGCGCGGGGCTGCCCACCTTCGGCGGTCCGGGCATCTCCGGCATCTTGATGGGGTAGGGCTCGGGATGGAGCGTGACGGTGCGCCGCACGCCGCCGCGCAGGACCTCGAGTGGCGCCGGTTCGCCGATCTCGCGCCGCATGGTCCACTCGCGCACCTGTTGTGGCTCGGTGAACGGCGCACCCGGCGGACCGAGGATGATGTCGCCGACCTCCAGCCCCGCCTTGCCGGCCGCCGACTCGGGATAGACCATCATCACGGTGGCGGCGCCGTGCGGCTGATCGGGGCGCGCCTGTGCCGTGCCGGCAGTGGGCCGGAACTGGATGCCCATCCAGGCCGGCATGACGTCCTGCACCACCTGGCGGTCGTCGTCGAGGGGTGGGAACTGCTCCGGCGCCGGCATCGCGGCGGCGGAGGTGAAGGGAGGATCGGCGAGGAAGGTGACGTCCTCGCAGGCGCGCAGCGCCGCGTACGTGCGGCGCTGGTCTGACGTACCGTGCTGCGCCAGGTAGACGCGGCCGGCGATCTGCTCGAGCAGGGCGCGCATGCGCAGTACGACGCCGAGGCGGACCTCCATGCGGTAGGCGGCCGCCGCGGCGGCGTCGGCGCGCGTCCGCAGCAACGCGAGCCGCTCGATCGTGGCCGGATCGGCGGCGGTGAACGGCTCGAGCCCGGCCAGCAGCTCGGTGGCGAGCTGGCGCCGCGCGGCGGTATCGAGGTTGCCCAACTGCTTGCCGTCGAGCCGCGCGCGCCAGGCCGGGTGGGCGGTGAGGAAGCGGTCGAGGTTCTGCAGCTTGAGGGCGTTGAGCGCCTCGCTCCAACGGTCGCCGTAGGTGCGCAGCTGGGCGCTCACCTGCGGCAACATCATCGTCTGCAGCTCGAGCTCGGCGAGCGAGCGCGGGCTGAACATGCCGAAGGTGGTGCCGATGCGGTCCATCAGGCGGATTTCCGACTCCCACTCGCCGCGGTGCTTGAAGGCGATGTCGATGTAGGCGTCGGCCACCTCGGCGGGCTTCTTCTGCGCCGCCGTCGCCTCGGCGGCGATCAACTGCTCGAGGTAGAAATCCGAGGTCGTGTTGGGGACGTCGGGGGTGTCGTCGGTGACCAACACGCGGCGTTGGGCCTCGGGCATGCGGCCGAGCTGCGCCAGGGCGTCGAGGAAGTGGTGCGAGTAGCCGACGCCGTCGACGCCGCGATTCTCCGGATAGCAGCCATAGGCAGGCCGGTCGGCGCTGGAGGCGAAATAGCCGCACATCAGGCCATCGGTGGTCAGGCCGCCGCCGGGCGCGAACGGCGTGTTGGCGAACGAGCCGGAGAAGCATTGCGCCATCAGCATGACGACCCGCACCCCGGGGCGCAGCAGGCGGAACATGGTGCGCAGCTCGGCGACCGCCAGGCGCTCGTTCCACAGCACGATGGTGTTGTTGGTCAGGTCGTCTTCGTTCCGCTCGCCGTGGTCGGTGACATAGAACAGGACGGTGTCGCCGGCGCCGAGCGCCTGGCCCTCGGTCTGGAACCAGCTGGTCAACGCCTCGCTGGAGGCGGGGCGCAGGCCGAAGCCGTCGACCTGCGAGTCGACGTAGTCGATCGGCGGCCGCAGCCGGTGGGCGAGCTGGATGGGCAGCAGCCAGTCGGCCTCGGTGTCGTGCAGGTCGCGCGTCGCCAGGTCCGCGGCGGGGTCATTGCCGTCGCCGCTGAAGATGGCGATGTCGCTGGCGGCGACGCCGCTGTCGCGCAGGAACTCGACCACCGTGCGCACGTGGGTCAGGTGCGACTGGAAGTTGAGCTCCTTCTTGCCGCCGCCGTTCAACAGCACGGCGCGGAACTTCCCGAGCGTGGTGACCGGGGGGGGTGGCGGCGCCTCGGCCGGTGGCGGTGTCGCGCCACGACAGGCGGCGAGCCCCAGGCAGGCGGCGACCAGCAACCCGGCGCCGCACCGCCGGACGGGGGAGATCTGCATGGGAACGTGGAGTACTATCAGAGGCGTCAGACGACGGAAACGCGGCACGATTCTTCTCGCGCGCTCTGTCGGTGGCGAGCCCGGTGTGGCAGGATCGCCAGGATTATGAGCGAAGCTGCGATCGTGGTCGACGACCTGCGCCATCAATACGGGGAGCGGGTGGCGCTGGCCGGGGTGTCGTTCACGGTCGCGCGCGGCGAGGTCTTCGGCCTGCTGGGCCCGAACGGCAGCGGCAAATCGACCCTGTTCAAGCTGCTGACGACGCTGATCAAGCCGAGCGGCGGGCGGGCGCAGGTGTGCGGGCGCGACGTGGTGCGCGAGGCGGACGCGGTGCGCCGCCAGCTCGGCGTGGTGTTCCAGCGCCCGAGCGTCGACGGCAAGCTGACGGTGCGCGAGAACCTGCTGCACCACGGGCATCTCTACGGCCTGCGCGGCGCCGCGCTCGCCGGCCGGCTGCAGGCGATGGCCGAACGGC
>JBOHWA010000932.1:0-1692 GCA_050735855.1 Binatia bacterium | reverse complement strand
GCGGCGCGCAACGCCGGTCTGGCGGTCGCCCGCGGTGCGGTGGTGGCGTTCACCGATGCCGACTGCACGGTCGCGCCCGACTGGCTGCGCCATCTGGTCGCGCCGCTCGGCGATGCGAGCGTCGGCGCCGTCGGCGGCAAGATCCTCAGCCGGCGGCCGTGCAATCTGATCGAGGCCTTCGGCGAGCGCATCCACGACCACGCCCGCGCCATGCACGAGTTCTCGCCGCCGTACGCCATCACCATGAACTGGGCCTCGCGGCGGGCGGTGCTGGAGGCCATCGGCCGCTTCGACCCGACCCTGCTGCGCGGCTCCGACGTCGACTGCTCGTATCGCCTGGTCGCCGCCGGCTATCGCCTGGTCTACGCGCCGGCGGCCGTCATCTACCATCGCAACGAGCGCACGCCGTGGGGCCTGGTGCACGAAGGCTACGTGCACGCCCGCCACGCCGCGCCGATCACGGCGCTGCACGCCGACCTGCGGCGCCAGCTGCGCCGGGCGCCGGCCGCCGCCGCGCCACCGGCGGGGGCCGAGCCGTCGCCGCCACACTGGAGCGATCCGCTGTGGTGGACGCTGTTCCGTTTCGGCAAGCGGCTCGGCCGCGCGCACGCGCGGTGGCTGGCACGCTGACGGCGCGGCGGCGGCGGCGGCGGCGAGGCCACTTCATTTCCCGCCCGGCCTCGCCTAAGGATACGCGGCATGGCTGGTCCCGCGCCCGACGCCGAATTGAGCCCTGACCTCGCCGCGCTGGTGCGCCAGGCCGGGTCGGCCCTCGTCGCCGCCGTGCCGCTGTCGCGCCGCGGGGCCAAGCCACGCGCCACCGCCTTCCAGTTGCGCTTCGCCGACGGCACGCTCTGGAAGGGGACCGAGCTCGACAACCCCGACCAGGCGGCCGCGGTGGCGGGGCTGGCCAGCGACCTGCCGGCCGGCGCGCCGCGCGTGATCAGCCAGCGCGGCGCGGCGCTGGTCAGCGAGTGGGTCGAGGGGGTGACGCTGCAGTCCGCCGCCTGGACGGATGACGTCGTGCGCGCGTGCGGCGCGCTGCAGGCGCAGGTCCACATGTGGCGACCCACCGCGCCGGCGGACGCCGACTCCATCCTGCGCGGCTGGCACCGGCGTTTGTCCTGGCGGCTCGACGTGCTGGTCGCCGACGGCCTGCTGGCGGCGGCGGACGCGGGGGCATTGGCGGGGCTGGCACGAGACCATATGCCAGCGCGCTGCGACGCCGGCGTCGTCCTCGGCGACTTCTGCGCCGAGAACATCGTCTGCCGCGACGGCGCGCCGTACCTGATCGATCTCGAGACCCTGATCATCGGGCCGTGCGACTACGATCTCGGGCGTACCTGGTACCGCTGGCCGATGAGCGAGGCGCAGCGCGCGGTGTACCTCGACGGCTATCGCCGGCATCGCAGCGCCGACGCATTTCTCGCCCATCGCGTGTTCTGGACCATCGCGGCGCTGGCCGAGGGGGCCGTCTTCCGCGCCCAGCAGCGCGCCGCGACCAGCGCGGTGCCGCTCGACGCCCTGCGCGCCCTGCTCGCCGCCGGCGGCGCCGACCCGCCGGGCTCGCCGCGTTGAGGCGAAGCACCCGCCGTGCTCGCATCCAGCTCTCCCCTCGGGTTCAGCGGGGCGCCGACCAGCGGCGCCTTCCCGGACGACCACGGCGGCACGTCGCCAGCACCTGTGGAGGGC
>JBOHWA010000931.1:0-2188 GCA_050735855.1 Binatia bacterium | reverse complement strand
AGACTCCTCGGTAACACTTCGCGTCTTCGCGTCTTCGCGTTGAAGTCTTTTGTCTCATCAAGGTTAGCCTTGGGGCAAGAGCGCTTCCACCGCGGAGACGCGGAGGTGCGGAGAGAAGGTGCTTGCGATGCGTCCGACGTGACGCTCCGCGGAGAGAGATCTCTGTTTGGGTTCTGTTGGAGCAGATAGGACTGGGTTGCGCAGCATTCTCCGTGCCTCCGCGTCTCCGCGGTGAATCCTATTCCCCGACATGGATTGACTGTTTGGTGGAAACAGTCTGATTCCGCTGCGCCCTCTTATCATGCACGCTGCGATGGGCATCATGGCGTCATCAACGAAACAGGAGGCTAGATGATCACCATTCGCCCTTCAGAGGAACGCGGACACGTCGCCATCGGCTGGTTGGACAGCCGCCATACGTTTTCCTTCGGCGAGTACTACGACCCGGCGCACATGGGCTTCCGTGCCCTGCGCGTGATCAACGAGGACGTCGTCGCGCCGAGCCAGGGGTTCGGTACCCATCCGCATCGCGACATGGAAATCATCACCTACGTCCTCGACGGCGCGCTCCAGCATCGCGACAGCCTGGGCAACGGCTCGGCCATCGTCCCTGGCGAGGTGCAGCGCATGACGGCCGGCACGGGCATCCGCCACAGCGAGATGAATCCGTCGCCGGACACGCCGGTCCACCTGCTGCAGATCTGGTTGCTGCCGGAGCGCGAAGGGCTGGAGCCGGGCTACGAGCAGCGCGCCATCCCGCGCAGCGCGGGTGGGCTGACGCTGATCGCCTCGCGCGACGGGCGCGAGGGATCGGTGACCGTGCATCAGTCGGTCGACCTCTACTCGGCCAACCTGGCGGCGGGCGACCAGGTGGTCCACGAGCTGGCCTCCGGCCGCCATGCGTGGGTGCAGGTGGCGAGTGGCCGGTTGACGGTCAATGGGCGCGCGCTCAACGCCGGCGACGCCGTTGCGTTGAGCGACGAGCCGCGGGTCGAAATTCAGGCCGGAGAACAGTCCGAGCTGCTCCTCTTCGACCTGGCCTGATCCTCGGGATGGCGCGCCTCCCGCCGAGCCATGCCGCAATGCACCGGAGGCTCGGCGGGCGTCTCGCCCTCCCGTTGCGTGCGGAACAGCGCCGCGGCGAGTGCGAGTGCGGCGACCGCGAATAGCGGCGCCTCGCCGCAGCGGACGTACCAGGAGATTCCGTCGGCCGGCCGCACGCGCTGCGCGAGTGTGCCGGCACGATCGAACGGCAGCGACGCCACGATGCGCCCGCTCGGATCGACGAAGGCGCTGACGCCCGAGTTCGACGCGCGCACCAGCCAGCGGCGGGTTTCGACGGCGCGCAGGCGGGTCATCTCGAGATGCTGCGCGGCGGCGCGCGGGCTGGCGAACCAGGCGTCGTCGGTCAGGTTGACGAGCAGCGCCGCCCCCTGCCGCACCATGGCGTTGAACGCGCCGGGGTGGATCGCCTCGAAGCAGATCGTCACGGCCAGCGCGCTCGACCGATCGCCGAGCCGCACCACCAGCGGCGCCTGGCCGGCGCCGGCGCCGAATCCGCCGGTCGTCCGCCAGCGGCGCAGCGCGGGCCACCACTGCGCCCCGGGCACATATTCACCGAACGGCACCAGCGCCGTCTTGTGGCGCACGGCCGCCAGCCCGTCGGGCTCCATCAGGTAGGCGCTGTTCCGTTCGCCTGCCGCCCCGCGGTCGGCGTCGAGCGCGCCA
The DNA here is from genome assembly GCA_050735855.1 of Binatia bacterium. Lineage (GTDB taxonomy): Bacteria > Desulfobacterota > Binatia > HRBIN30 > CADEER01 > JBOHWA01. The sequence continues at coordinate 460 of JBOHWA010000931.1, read as the reverse complement.
AGCAGCAACGGGCGACGCAGCGGGCGCAGCAGAGCGGCCAGCCGCCGCTGGATCTCCGGACTGTCGCGCAGGTAGACCGGCAGCGCGTTCTCTGGCCAGACGATCAGATCGGACCGCGGCGTCAGCGAGTCGGTGAGCTGTGCGTAGCGACGCCAGGCGTCATCGAGCGTCGCCGGCAGCGGCAGCGCGCCGGCGGCGAGGTTGCCCTGCACGATGGCGATGGTCGCATCGCGCGTCGACACGATCGGCTCCGGCGGCTCGGCCAGTCGCGTTGCTCCATAGGCCAGAGTGGATGCGAGTAGCGCGGCGGCGGCGGCCACCGGCCGTCGCCACGCGCCGGGCCGGCCGGCGATCGCGGCGGCGAGCAGCGTGTTCACCACGACGACCAACCCCGTCAACCCATAGGCGCCGGTGAGGTCGGCGGCTTGGCGCAGCAGCGGTGACGGACCGAGCGCACTGC
>JBOHWA010000930.1:0-8826 GCA_050735855.1 Binatia bacterium | reverse complement strand
GCGCGAAGCGCTCGGCTTCTACATTACCGCCCACCCGCTCGACAAATATGAGTCGGACCTGAAGCGCTTCACCAACGCCGCCTGCGAGCAGCTGCCCGACAAGCCGGACCAGAGCAAGGTGGCACTGGGCGGCGTCATCCAGCGCCTGCAGCTGAAGAACAGCAAGAAAGGCGACCGCTACGCCGCCTTCACCCTCGAGGACAAGACCGGCACCGTCGAGGTGATCTGCTGGCCCGAGACCTATCGCAAGTCCGAGATCGACTTCATGACCGACGAGCCGATCTGCGTCGTCGGCACGCTCGAGTCGAGCGACGAACGCTGCCAGATCATTGCCGACGAGGTCATCCTGCTCGCCGCCCACCGCGCCCGCACGACCCAGGAAGTCCACTTCGCCGTGCGCGCCGAACGCGTCACCGAAGTCGCCATCCGCGACCTCAAGCTGACCCTCGCCCAACACAGCGGCGACTGCCCCTGCTTCCTCCACCTGCTGCTGGAGAACAAGACCGAGACCATCATCGCCCTGCCGCGCGAGCTGCGCGTCGCAGCGACCGAGGGCATGGTGGAGGCGGTGGAGCAACTCTTCGGCCGCGGCGTTGCGTCGCTGCAGTGATCGCTTGGGATCGTTGGGCACGAGGCCGGGCCCATGAGATTGGTCACACCCTCCATGCCATCGAGGGTCCGGACCTCGATTGCTGCGATGATGCTGGCAGGCCTGGCCTTGTTTGCGGCGCGAAGCGTCGTCCAAGCAGAGCTTGCTCGGCGCGGTGGCGAGTTTCTGATCAATACGGTGCGCGATGGGGACCTGCGCCAACCACACATCGCCGCGCTGCCCGACGGCGGGTTTACGGTTGCGTGGGGAAGTCTGGACCAAATCGCGGCGCGGCGCTTCGACGCTGCCACACAACCCCTCGGGCCGGAATTTCAGGTCAACTCGAGGGGCACCTGCTACAAAATTGACCCAAGCCTAGCGGCGGCGGCAGACGGCTCCCTCCTAGTCGCCTGGTGTGCGGTGAATGCCCTCGGCGACCGTTTCATCGACGCCCAACGCTTAGATGCGAGCGTCAGGCCGCAAGGCCCGAATTTTATTCTTGCCGACGACTTTTACGTGGGGCCAAATTTGGCGGCCGTTAATGTGGCGGCCGTTGGTGACGATCAGTTTGTCGTTGCGTGGACCGGCTACGGCGGCCCAGGCCAACCGCCCATCATAGGCCAGGCGTGCCTTGTGGGCCCAAGCGGACAGACCCCGTCCTTTGACCTTACGTCTGGGGTCAACCAGTACAACGTCGCGGCGGCTGGGAAGGGCGACGGGTCGTACCAAGTCGTCTGGTATGACGGCGGCGGGTTGATCCAGGGGCGCCCCTTCCAAGGCGCCCAGCCTGCCGCAAACATGGTCGAGATCGGTCGCGTGTCCAGCGGCCTCGTCAACGGGCCGGCGCTGTGCACGCAGGACGACGGCGGTTTCGTCGTTTCTTGGGCGACCTATGGAATTGACCCGTACAACGTGCCGGTAACCTACCGTAGGTACGATACCAGTGGGGCGCCCCTCGCGATGCCGATGCCCATAACGCCGGAGAAGCCCGACGCCCTCCAGGTGCTCCCGGCCGTCACATGTGGGCCCAAAGACTTCACCGTCGCTTGGAAGGAAGGAGCTGGCAGCTCCTTCCCTTACGCCACGTATAGGGGTCGTACGTTCACGCCAGACGCTCTTTTGCCCTTCTCGGACTTCGCAGTCGGTATACAAAGACCCGCATTCAGCGGCGCACCGTCGATAGGTCGACTTGCCGACGGTGATCTGCTCCTTGCATGGCATGATTGTGGACTCGAGAGCGGCTGCGGCATCTTCGGCCAGCGCTTCACCTTCGCCGGTACCACCGACTGTCCCGGCGACTGTCGCCGTGATGGCACGGTCACCATCAATGAATTGATCCTGGCCGTGACAATTGCGCTCGATCCGCAACAGGTCGCATCAATGAAGGCGTGCCTGCCGGCTGACGTAAATCTCGACTACCGCGTCGGCGTTGACGAACTCGTGCTCGCAACTGGGCGCGCGCTAGGGGGCTGCCAATGAAGCGACTGCGAGGCGCAGAGTCCGCCGCGCGAAAGCTGCCCGCCACGCAGCGGACGATTCGTTCTACAGCCCGAGATCGAAGATCTGTTCGATCCTGATGCGCATGCGCGGCAATGCGCGGGAAGGAATACTTCCCGCGGCGAGAGGGCGGGCGCGGGTGTAGCGGCCGCGCTGCAGGGCGAAGACGGTGACGCTCTCCTTAGCCGGGTCGACGAGCCAGTACTCGGCGACGCCGTTGCGCTCGTAGATGGCCTTCTTCTGTGTGCGGTCGCGGCGCGAGGTGGATGGGGACAGAATCTCGACGATCAAGGTTGGGACAAGGGTGATGAACCGCCCGCGAGTGGGGCGCGGGCCCGCGGCAAGGCACTCGGTGGATATGAAGGAGACGTCTGGCTCAACGGTGTCACCGGTCGGCAGGTCGTAGCCGGCGCTCGAGTCGAGGACGATGCCGAGACTATGTCGTTCGACGTGGTCAGCTAGCAGGTGGTTGAGCCTCGAGCCGATGCGACCGTGCGGCCAGCCGGCGGGCGGGGTCATCACGATACGGCCGTCAAGCAGCTCGTAGTGACTCTGGTCGGAAGCCGGTCGCCGCGCGAGCCAACGGCGAAAAGCGGCTTGGTTGAGATGCGTGTCGCGGGCGACGGCGTTGCCGGCAGACATGGTTGGAACCATAGCGCGGGCCACAATCGCGGAAAAGGGATTGACGTGGATCGGCCGGCGGCATGCGCCTCAGCCAAACCACGATGCCGCGTGCGCGACTATAGCGGCCAGCGACCGCTGCAGCGCAGCGACATGCCGCTGGAGCCTGCGGAGCGCCGCAAGGGGCTTTGCACAGGAAATCGAGCCAAGCCGATCAAAGCGCTACTGCGGCGACTTCGAGGGGCCCTTCTCCCGCAACGTGGAAGCGTCCAAGAATCGATATCTGGGCAACATCAAGACGCGGCGTTCGAGGGGTGGACGCTGCTCAGCGAGCTGGGTTGCGATCGACGCGTGGGTAGGACGGCGCCCGCCAGCACGGTCGGCACACGCCGATCCTGAGGACCGACCCCGGCTCGCGAGCTGCAGGACAGCTTCGTTTCCCCACTGACACCTGGCGCTGTGGAAGGGGCGAGGATCTCGACGATCAGCGTCGGGACGATGTGTAGGAATCGGCCGCGGGTTGGCGACGGGCCGGCCGCAAACTGAGCGCTGGAGATGAACGAGACGTCGGGCTCGACGGTGTCGCCTGAGGGCAGGTCATACCCGGTGCTGGATCCGAGCACGATGCCGAGGTGATGCTGGGCCACGTGCGCCCGGAGCAGATGTGCGAGCGTTGCGTCGATGCGGCCGTGCGGCCACCCGGCGGGGGGTGTCATCACGATGCGGCCGTCAAGCAGCTCGTAGTGATTCAGGTCCGACGCCGGCCTTCGCGTGAGCCAGCGCCGAAAGGCGGCGCGGTCGAGGCGCGTATCGCGGGCGATGGCGCTGCCGGCCAACATCGCTCGGATCATAGCGCGCTCCACGACGCCCTGGAAAGTTGCTTGGGTCGAGCAGGGGGCGGCATGTTGCGCTACCCAAACCATGCGCTCGCCCATGGAGCCATGGCGGCGCGAAAGCTCTGCCCCGCAGCGCTGCCCGGACCGCTGCAAGCTAGCCGCGCAGCCCCGCGTCGGCGCGGCCGGTGATCAGCGGCAGGTCGAGGTAGGTGCGGATGCCGGCCGGCGCTGCGCAGAGATACGGGATCGAGTTCACGCAGTGCATGGCGGTGGCGACGATGCCCGGGTTGCGGTCGAGGTCGGCGGTTTCGAACGGCGGCTGCAGGCCGCGCAGGGTGAGCTGGACGGACGGGTCGCCCTCGACGTCGATCTCGAAGCGCTCGCCGCCGATGGTCCACGGCGGGTCGAGGTGCTGCTCGCCCATCAGCCAGTTGACCCGCACCGTGATCACCGGCGTGCCGTCGACGGTGCCCTGCCAGCCGAAGCGCTGTGCCGCCACCGTGCCGGTGGCGAGCGTGCCGACCGGCGTCTCGATCGGTGCCGTCGCCACGGCCATCGCGTGCGACGTGCGTTTCTGTGGATCGAGGCGCAGGCCGAGGGCGGTCGCGACCATGTCGATCGACTGCCCGAACCCGTAGCCGAGCAGGTCGAGCATCGGGCTGGTGCGGGCGACCTCGGGTGGTTTGCCGAAGAGCATCACCTCGCGCACGACCATCTCGGCCTTGTAGACGCGGATGTCTGAGAATTCCTCGGCCCGCACGTGGCGGATGTTGCGCGACAGGCGCGACACGGTCAGCGGCAGCAGCTCGGTGATGCCGCCCGGGTGGATGCCGGTGCCGTGCAGCGAGACGCCGCCGGCGCGGCAGGCGGCTTCGAGCTGCGCCACGCCCGGGGTGCCGAAAGGGTAGAACCAGCCGACCGGTGTGACGACGTTCTTGCCCGATTCGAGCAGCCGGGCGACCTCGTCGAGCTGCGGCAGGAGAGGACTGTACAGGACACAGTCGGCGGGCATGGCCAGCACGTCCTCGATGTCACCGACCGCCGCGATGCCGAGCCGCTCGAGGCCACAGATCTCGCCGATGTCGCGCCCGACCTTGTCGGCGCCGTGCACCCAGGCGCCGACCAGCTCGAGCTCGGGATGCGAGACGATGCCCTGCACCGCCGCGCGGCCGACGTTGCCGCTGGCCCACTGGATGACGCGGTAGCGCATCACGCCGCGGCGGTCGGTTGCGGCGGGCAGGCGGCGCCGAGCTCGTACACCGCACCCTCTGCCGCCGGCTCGACGGGAAACGGCGGCTGCAGTGCGGCGATCGCCCTGCGATGCAGGCGCTCAAGGTCGTCGTCGGTGTGCGCCGGGTCGTGGTGAAAGGTGACCAGCCGTTTGGCGCCCGCCAGGGCGGCGAAGCGCACGGCATCCTCGATAGAGCTGTGTCCCCAGCCGACGTGGGTGTCGTACTCGTCGGCCCCGTACTGGCCGTCGTGGATCAGCAGATCGGCGTCGGCGGCCAGCGCATAGCCGGAGGTCCATTCTGCGGCGTCCGGGAACGATGCGACCCCGAGGGCCGGTTCATGATCCGAGAGGTAGGTCATCGTCGCGCCCGCGCAGCTGACGCGGTAGCCCACCGTCGGTCCCGGATGGCAGATGAGCGCCGCGGTGACGCGGAACGGGCCGATAGCGAATTCGCCGCTGGGGACGTCGTGCAACTCCAGCCGACAGGCGAGGTCGCGCAGGTGGACCGGGAACAGCGGCGGCGACAGGTAGCGGCTGAGGCGCGTCTGCAGCGCCAGCGCCGGGCTGGCCGGGCCCCAGAGATGGACCTGCATGGCGGCGTCGTAGAGCGGTGCAAAGAAGCCGAGGCCCTGGATGTGATCCATGTGCAGGTGGGTGAGCAGCACGTCGACGCGGTGCACCGGCGGGAAGGAGGCGCCGAGGCGGCGGATGCCGGTGCCGGCGTCGAGAATCAGGACGTGGCGGCTGTCGTCGTCGCGTACCTCGACGCAGCTGGTGTTGCCGCCATAGCGCGCCGTCTCGGGGCCTGGGCTGGCGAGCGAGCCGCGCGTGCCCCAGATCGTCACCCGCATCAGCGGTCGACCTCCCAGAAGATCGCCACCGCACCGAGGAATTGCCCGCTCTGGCTGTCGAGCGGGAAGGCGGTGACCTCGATCGCGTGATGCCGGCCGTCGCGGCCCAGGATCAGCAGGGAGCCGTGCGTCGGGCGATGCTCGCGCAGCGCGACCATCAGCGGCAGTTCCGCCGGCGGGGTGGGGGGGGCGCCGCCTTCGGCCTGGTAGGCCGTCGCCCACTCGTGCGCCGCCATCTCACCGGTCTCGTCGAAGCGGTGGCCGAGGATCTTCTCCGCCGGCTGGTTGTAGAAGATGAGCGTGCCGTTCGGATCGACGATGAAGATCGGCAACGTCAGGTAGCTCGCCAGTTGGCGAGTAAGGATGACTTCGATCTCCCGCTGTGGCATGCGGCGGCCCTCGCGCGCCCTTCACTACGACCGCAACGGCCCCCAGCACAAGAGTCGCGGTTCGGTTGCGGGTCGGGCGATGGTGGGCGGGCGAGGCTCCGGCCGAGCCTCCTGCGGTGCAGTGCGGCAGGCTCGGCGGGCGCCTCGCCCTCCCGGGGCGGCAGCCGACGGTGGTCGATGGCGGCGCCCGTGGGTTCGGCAGAGCCTCAGCAAGCGCCCGCACTCCCGCTGAGTTTTCTGCGCCGAAGCCGATCTGGTACGGTCGCGCTTCAGGCGCGACAAAAAGGGGGGGATTCCGTGAAACAGGTTGCTCGCAGATGGCTGGGGATCGGTGTGCTCGCATTGCTCCTGGCGCCGGCGCCGGAGGGGGTAGCGAACGCCATCACCATTACGTACGTGAATCCTGGGCCGCTCGACTCGCGCGTCTTCGTCGGGTTCGACAACGACGCGGCGGGCAATCTGACCACCGACTTCGTCGTTCAGCCGTCGGCGGCGAGCCGCAACGACACGGTCTATGGTCCGCTGCCGCCCATCGGGCAGCTGCCGAGCTTCGAGGCCATGGCGTACGGGTCGGCGGAGTTGGGAACCAACCTCAATGCCCCGCTCGGCGCCGGTGTGCGATCGGTGTTCGCACCGCTGAACGTCCCCTTCTTTCGGGCGCACGGCGAGACGCTCGTCGGCACCGGCTTCTACTCCAGCCACGCGTACGCCCATTCTGGCGATGCCACGTCGATCACACCGACGCACTGGATCGTGCACGTCGATCCGAGCGGCGCCGAGGTCGCCGGCACGCCGGCCGACGTCACCGTGACCGGCACGCTGTCGGGCTCCGTCTCGGTGGCGGGCGCGAGCCTTGCCGACGCGGCGTGGAACGTGGCGACGACCGGCTTCGGCACCGTCATGGCGGGCACGGCCACCCAGGCGGTGCCGGGCTCGACCCCGTTCAGCGATGCCGGTTCGCTCACCTTCACGCTGCCGCTCGGCGGCACCTTCCAGCTGGTGGTCGACTACGATCTCTCCACCTCGGGGAGCGGCCCGGGTGCCAACTCGACCAGCGAGATCGCCGCCTCCCTGGTGCAGATCTCGGCGGTCATCGCGCCGCCGCTGGCGCCGTTCTCGACCACCTTCCTCGCCCCGCTGCTCGGCGGCACGACGGCGGCCACGCCGGCGGGACCGTTCCAGGCCCGACGGGCCATCCGCGTGCAGATGCAGCTGCGCGACACCAACGGCGACCTGGTCAGCGACGCCGTGGCGAAGACGCTCGACGTCGGCGTCGAGGTGTTTCCGGTTCCCGCCGGTCCGGCGATCGATCTCGGCCCGCGTCCGCCGCGCATCCGCTACCGCGCCCGCAAGGACATGTTCGTCTTCCGCCTCAAGACCAGGGCGGCGGCCTTCGTCGCCGGCCAGACCTATCGACTGGTGATCGATGTCGCCGGCACGCCGGTCGGCGAGGGCTTCTTCTCGCTCAATTGACACGCGCCGGCGCGACGGCCGGCGGCCGACATCATGACCAAGCCGGACGAGATCAGCCCGTGGATGGCGGGGGCTGACGAGCCCACGTCGCCCCTGGGCGGCGAGGTCGAGGCCGATGTCGCGGTCATCGGCGCCGGCTATGCCGGCCTCTCGGCCGCTCTCGAGCTGCGCGCCGAAGGCCTGTCGGTCGCCGTGCTCGAAGCGCGCTATGCCGGCTTCGGCGCCAGCGGGCGCAATGCCGGGCACCTGACGCCGACCATCGGCAAGGACCTGCCGACGTTGACCCGCATCTTCGGCCGCGAGCGGGTGCGCGGCCTGGTGCAGCTCGCCGATACGGCGATCCGATACGTGGAGCAGCGCATCGCGGGGCTCGGCATCGACTGCCAGTACGAGCCGGTCGGCAACGTCATCGCGGCGGTGCACCCGCGCCAGTTCGCCGCGCTCGACCGCGCCGCACAGGCCGCGGCCGACTTCGCCGTGCCCGGCGCGCTGCTGGAGCCGGCAGCGATGCGCCGGCGCGGTCTGCCGTCCCGCTTCCAACGTGGGTTCCTGGAGCCGCACGGCGGCATTCTCCATCCCGGGCACTATGCGCGCGGATTGCGCCGCGCCGCGCTCGCGGCCGGCGTGGCGCTCTACGAGCAGACCCCGGTGCGCCGCGTCGACGCCGGTCCGACCGCGACCCTGCTCACCGACGGCGGCCGCGTGCGCGCCCGCCGCGTGGTCGTCGCCACCAACGCCTACACGCCGCAGCTCGGCCTGCTGCGCTGGCGCGTCCTGCCCATGTACGTGCAGCTCTTCCGCACCTCGCCGCTCAGCGACGCGCAGCTCGCCGCGGTCGACTGGCACGGGCGCGAGGGCATCTACACCGCGCACGAGATGCTCGAGAGCTATCGGCTGACGCGCGACAACCGCATCGTCGGTGGGGCCAAGTACGTGCGCTATGGCTACGGCGGAACGGTCTTCGCCGCCCCGGACACGCGGCTTGCCGCCGGTCTCGAGTCGGTCTTCCGGGTGCGCTTCCCCGAGCTCGGCGGGCTGCGCGTAGAGAACCACTGGGGCGGCCCGATCGCCCTGTCGCTCGACTTCCTGCCGGTCATCCAGCCCGACCGCCGCCACGCCAACATGGTGTATGCCGTCGGCTACGCCGGGCACGGGGTGGCGCAGGCGAGCTACGCCGGGAGGCTGGTCGCCGACCTCTTCCTCGAGCGTGACTCGCCCGGCGCCGCGCTGTGGACCCGCCGCCGCCTGCCGCTGCCGCCCGAGCCGCTGCGCTGGCTGACGGTGCGGGCGCTGACCGGGCTGTTCGGCGCCATCGACCGCCGCGTCGACGCGGCGGTCG
>JBOHWA010000929.1:0-2233 GCA_050735855.1 Binatia bacterium | reverse complement strand
CTGCGTGTACATGTCGAGCGCCGCCTTGCCCATCTCGCGGCCGAAGCCGCTCTTCTTGTAGCCGCCGAACGGCGATGCCGCGTCGAACATGTTGTAGCAGTTGATCCACACCGTGCCGGCCTTGAGGCGGGCGGCGAGACGGTGCGCCTTGCCGATGTCGCGCGTCCACACGGCGGCGGCGAGGCCGTACTCGGTATCGTTGCCGGCCGCCGCGACCTCCTCGATGTCGGTGAACGGGATGGCGCAGACCACCGGTCCGAAGATCTCCTCGCGCAGGATCTTCATGTCCGGCGTGACGTCGGTGAACACGGTCGGGGCGACGAAGTAGCCGCGCTTGATCGACGCGGGGCGGCCGCCGCCGGCGGCGACGCGCGCTCCCTGATCGGTGCCGTGCTTGAGGTAGCTGTTGACGCGGGTGAACTGGTCGCTGGAGACCAGCGGGCCCATCTCGGTGGTCGGGTCCATACCGGGGCCGATCTTGATCTGTTCCGAGTACTCGATCAGGCGCGGCATGACGCGGTCGTAGACCGACTGCTCGATGAACAGGCGCGAGCCGGCGCAGCAGCACTGGCCGTGGTTGAAGTAGATCGCCGACGCCGCGCCGATGGCCGCGGCGTCGAGATCGGCGTCGGCGAAGACGATGTTCGGCGACTTGCCGCCGAGCTCGAGCGAGACGCGCTTCAGGTTGCCGGCCGCGGCCCGCATGATCGCGTGGCCGACCTCGGTCGAACCGGTGAAGGCGACCTTGTCGATGTCCGGGTGCGCCGCGATCGCCGCCCCGGCGGTCTCGCCGAAGCCGGTGACGATGTTGACGACGCCGGCCGGGAAGCCGGCTTCCTCGAGCAGCTCGCCGAGGCGCAGCGCCGAGAGCGGCGTCTGCTCGGCCGGCTTCAGCACCACGGTGTTGCCGCAGGCCAGCGCCGCGCCGAGCTTCCAGGCCGCCATCAGCAGCGGGAAGTTCCACGGGATGATCTGGCCGACGACGCCGACCGGCTCGCGCAGCGTGTAGTTGAGGACCTGCAGGCCGGGCGTCGAGACCGGGATCGTCTCGCCCTCGATCTTGGTCGCCCAGCCGGCGTAGTAGCGGAAATGATCGACGACCAGCGGGATGTCGGCGACGCGCGCGACGCTGATCGGCTTGCCGTTGTCGAGCGTCTCGAGCTGGGCGAACTCCTCGCCGTGCGCCTCGATCAGGTCGGCGAGCTTCCACAGCGCCCGGCCGCGCTCGGAGGCCGTCATGCGCCGCCACGGCCCGCTCTCGACGGCGCGCCGCGCGGCGCGCACCGCCCGGTCGACGTCCTCCTTGTCGCCCGCCGGCACCTCCGCGATCGGCTCCTCGGTGGCCGGATCGTAGGTGGTGAAGGTCTCGCCCGATGCCGCCTCGACCCACTTGCCGTCGATCAACATGCGCCGCGTGCGGCTGGTGACGAAGTGCTGCACGTCCTGGTGGAGATCCGCGTATGCCGGTGCGACTCTCGCCTGCGCCATGAAACGCTCCTTCTCGCGCGGCACGCCGCGCAACCCCCAAGAGATGCCTCGCTTCTAGGTCGCGGGCGTTTTGCCTGTCAACGGCGTGGGGCGCGCCCTGGTGGTGATGCAGGCATTCTTCAACGCAGAGGACGCAGAGGATCGCAGGGTCAGATCCTACCTCTGCGATCCTCTGCGCCCTCTGCGTTGAAACAAGACGCTTCGTTCCAAATACCCCGGCCTTACGTCTGGCCCTCGGCGGGATACGCGTCGTGCTGTGGCAGCGTGTCGGTGATCTCGTGCCAGTTGGCCTTGGAGCCGACAAAGATGTGCGCCTGCGGGCGCAGGTCGGGGTCGTCGTCGAGGGAGGCGACCGCCACCCAGACGGCGTCCGGCAGGGAATCCAGGCGGAACAGCAGGCTCGATCCGCAGGTGGCGCAGAAGCTGCGCCGCACGTCCTTTGACGACCGGTAGTCGCGCAGCTGGTCGGCGCCGGCAAGCAGGCGGAACTTGGCGACGCTGGTCTGGGCAAAGGTCGAGAACGCCGCGCCGTGGGTCTTGCGGCAGCGCGAGCAGTGACAGTGGTGCATCTCCTCGAAAGGGCCGTCGACCTCGAAGCGGACGGCGCCGCACATACAACTGCCTCGTATCATCACGGATCCTCCCTGGATGCTTGGATGCGCGCCAGCGTCGGCGGTTTCGCGCCCGGGTGCAAGCGCTGGCCTGGAGGGCGCCGGGCCCTCGGCGCCGTGTTGGCGACGAGCAC
>JBOHWA010000928.1:0-2152 GCA_050735855.1 Binatia bacterium | reverse complement strand
CGGCGCCAGGCGGCGCCGGCAGCCGGCTCAGTTACTCGGCTTCGAGCGGGCCGGGGCGGAAGCGCACGCGCATTTCCTTCACGCCGTTGATGAAGCAGGAGCGCAGGCGGCGCGGTTCGGCGGTGGTCTCCATGTCGAACAGCCGCGTGGCGATGCCGCGGAAGATCTCCTGCAGCTCCATGCGGGCGAGGTTGGCACCCAGGCAGAAGTGCTCGCCGAAGCCGAAGGCGACGTGTTCGTTCGGGCTGCGGCGGATGTTGAACGCGTCGGGATCCTGGAAGACCTCTTCGTCGCGATTGGCCGACGGGTACCAGAGCAGCAGCTTGTCCTCGGCGCGGATCGCCTGACCGCGCATCTCGGTGTCGGCGGTCGCGGTGCGGCGGAAGGTGTGCACGGCGGGGGCGAAGCGCAGGATCTCCTCGACGGCGCTGTTGATCAGGCTCGGGTCGGCCTGCAGCTGCGCCAACTGGTCCGGATGGTCGAGCAGGGCGATCATGCCGTTGCTGGTCACCGTGCGCGTCGTCTCGTTGCCGGCGATGAGCAGCAGCAGGAAGAAGAAGTTGAACTCCATCTCGTCGAGCTTGCGGCCGTCGAACTCGGCGTTGACCAGCGCGGTCGCCAGCGTGTCGCTCGGGGTGTCGTGGGCGATCGTCCACAGCTTGCTGGCGTAGACGAACATCTCGCCGAAGGCGGCCATCGCGTCGCCCGGGACGATCGGCTTGTCGGGCGTCTGCAGGTCCGGGTCGTCGATGCCGATCATCTTGTTGCCGAGCCCATAGATGTGCCGGCGATCCTCCTCCGGCACGCCCATCATCTCGCAGATGACCTCGAGCGGCAGCAGCGCGGCGATGTCCTCGACGAAGTCACACTCGCCCTGCTCGATGACCCCGTTGATGGTCTTGCGCACCATGGCGGTGACGCGCCCGTGCAGGTTGTTGATCATGCGCGGCGTGAACGCCTGATTGACCAGCATACGGTACTGGCGGTGCTTGGGCGGGTCCATGTTGAGCATGATCGACTGGATCGCCGGCAGGTCGCTGGCGGCTGGGTTCTCGCGCAACGTGCCCTGGCGCTCGGAGGAGAACAGGCCGGGGTTCTTCGACACCCACTTGAGGTCGTTGTACTTGGTCACCGCCCAGAAGCCGGGACCGCCGTCGGTCTCGGGGTGCCAGTACACCGGCGCCTCGCGCCGCAACAGCGCGAACATGTCGTGCGGGGTGCCGCGCTGAAAGAGATCGGCATCGGTGAGATTGACGTCGCTGAGCTGCATGCGCGCTTTCCTCCTGATCGCGCGCCGGGGCGCGATCTCACAAACAAACGTTTGGTTACCGCCTTCGCGCGCCCCGGTCAAGTCCTTAAACGCAGGACGGAGACGGGCTGCCGGCGGCGGGCCGCCTCAGCGATTCAAGCTGTAGCGCTGGTCGGCCAGGCGGTAGACGCGGCGCCAGAGCGTGCGGTTGATGGCGACGATGCCGAACGCCATGGTCAGGACGCCGGCGGCGAGGAGCGGGAAATCGCCCGCCGCGGTGGCGGTGGTGATCAGCGAGCCGAGGCCGGGGGCGATGAGCGTCTCGCCGCGGAAGCGCACGTACTCCGCCACGATGCTGGCGTTCCAGGCCCCGCCGGCGGCGGTGACCAGGCCGGTGACGAGGTAGGGGAACACCGCCGGCACGTACAGCGTGCGCCAGCGCTGCCAGCGTCCGAGGCGGTAGACGTCGGCGACCTCGCGCAGGTCCTGCGGCATGGCGGCGGCGCCGGCCAGCACGTTGAACAGGATGTACCACTGCGAGCCGAGCAGCATCAGGGCCGTGCAGCCCCAGGCGAACGGCACGCCGGCGGCGAGCACGGCGAGCGTGACCAGGGGGAAGATCATCGGCGCCGGGAAGGCCGCGGCGACCTGGATGACGGGCTGCAGGACCCGCATGCGGCGCGGCGACAGGCCGATCCAGATGCCGACCGGCAGGGTCCACAGCGCGCCGAGCAGCAAGGCGGTGTAGGTGCGCAGGAAGGTCAGGCCGAGCGACGTCGCCAGGTGCCGCCAATCAGCCAGGTGCAACGCGGCCAGCAGGCCGGCCAGGTGGACGGTGCCCCAGACGGCGAGCCCGCCGCAGGCGGCCGCGGCCAGCACGCCGAGCCCGCGCCGGGCGAAGGT
>JBOHWA010000927.1:0-1880 GCA_050735855.1 Binatia bacterium | reverse complement strand
GCTCGCACCCGGCCAGGTGCCGCCCGCGCTCGCCGCGGCGGCGCACGGCTGTGGCGTCGTCGGCGGGGTGATTGCCGCGGCCTTCGCGTTCGATGCGTTGCCGCGCCTGCGCGGCTGTGGCGAGGCGGACGACTTTCCCGGCTGGACGCGCCTGCTGATCGGCGCCAATGCCGAGTTCGGCGGCGGCATGCTGTGGGCGACGCATCACTCGCCGCACAACGCCCCCGCCGGCCACCACGTGCTGCAGGCGATGCGCCTGAGCCCGGCGGCGGACATCGCCGACCCGGCCCGCGTGCGCGCCGTGCACGGCGCCTTCGACCAGCTGCTCGACGAGATCTATCTCGACGCCGGCGCGCGCCTGCGGCGGCGCTGGGCCTGGGTGACGCCGGACGGCTCCGAGTACATGATTCACGCCGCCCGGCGACCGCCGGTGGCGACGCCGATCGACGGGCTCTACTGCGTCGGCGAGAGCACCGATGTCGGCGCCGTGCAGATGGACGCCGCGGCGCTCTCCGCCCTGCGCTGCTGCGACCTCGTCTCCCCTCAGGGCTGAGGCGGCTCGGCCGCGGCCGGCGCGGCGGGTGCGGCCGGGCAGAAGGCGCGCCGGGGCCAGTCCCAGAAGACCGTCTTGCCGACGTAGAACGGCGCCCCGGCGACCAGGTACACGCTCTGCGCCACGGCTCCGCCGACGCCGGAGGCACAGCGCTCCGCCAGCGTGCCGTAGCCGCCGCGCCGCACCACGCCGACCACCAGATCGACCGGCGTGCAGACGATGGTCGCCGCGCCGCCGCTGACGATCAGCGCGCCGAGCCCCAAGGCCTTGGCCGGCCAGCTGACGAACGGCCCGGCCGGATCATAGGCATCGAGGGCGGGCCAGCCGCGCGCCTCCGCCGCCTCGTCAGCGTGCGCCGTGGCGGCGACCGAGAGGAAGGCGGCCAGGGCGAAGGGGAGCAGGCGAGGCGTCGGCACGAGACGGGCGCTTAGCAAGCAGCGCGCCCGCGCGCCAGTTCCGTCGTGGGGAGGTCGGGGAGCCGAGGCTACGGGTGCGTCATCGCCTCCGGCCGCACCAGGGCGTCGAACTCCGCGCCGCTGAGGTAGCCCAGGCGCACGGCGGCGTCGCGCAGGCTGAGGTGCTCGTGCAGGGCGACGTGGGCGACCTCGGCGGCGCGATCGTAGCCGATGCGCGGCGTCAGCGCGGTGACCAGCATCAGCGAGTGCGACAGGTGTTGCGCGATGCGGATGTGGTCGAGCTCGATCCCGGCGGCGCAATGGGTGGCGAAGGAGCGGCAGGCGTCGGCGAGCAGGCGGGTCGAGTGCAGGAAGTTGGCGATGATCACCGGCTTGAAGACGTTCAGCTCGAGATGCCCCTGGGCGCCGGCGAGCTTGATGGCGGCGTCGTTGCCGTGCACCTGCACCGCGACCATGGTCAGCGCCTCGCACTGCGTCGGGTTCACCTTGCCGGGCATGATCGACGAGCCGGGCTCGTTCTCCGGCAGCTGCAGCTCGCCCAGGCCGCAGCGCGGGCCGGAAGCGAGCAGGCGGACGTCGTTGGCGATCTTCATCAGCGAGCCGGCGAGCGTGGCGAGCGCGGCGGAGGCGAAGACCAGCTCGTCGTGCGCCGACAGCGCGGCGAACTTGTTGGGGTGCGAGCGGAAGGGCTGTCCGGTGAGCTCCGCCAGGCGCGCGGCGCAGCGCGCGCCGAACGCCGCCGGCGCGTTGAGCCCGGTGCCCACCGCGGTGCCGCCGATGGCGAGGTCGTAGAGGCCGTCGAGCGCGCTGTCGATGCGCGCCAGGTCGCGGGTCAGCAGGCTGACCCAGCCCGACATCTCCTGCCCGACGGTCAGCGGGGTGGCGTCCTGCAGGTGCGTGCGGCCGATCTT
>JBOHWA010000926.1:0-5842 GCA_050735855.1 Binatia bacterium | reverse complement strand
CAACTGCTCCTCGAGCGCGTCTCGGCCGCCGACGACCGCGGCCTGGCCGCCCTGCGCGAGGTCTCCCTCAACGTGCGCGGCGGCGAGATCTTCGGCATCGCCGGCGTCGACGGCAACGGCCAGGACGAGCTCTTCGACGTACTCACCGGCCTGCGCCCGACCAGCGCCGGCCGCATCGCGATCGGCGGCGCGGAGGTCCGGCGCCCCACCCCGGCCGCGATGATCGACGCCGGCGTCGCCTGCGTCCCGCCCGACCGGCAGCGGCAAGGGGTCGTGCCGGCGATGAGCGTGCAGGAGAACGCGGTGCTGAACGCGCGGCTGCTGCACGCCTGCGCCGGGCGCTGGTTGACCGACCCGGCCGCCCAACGCGCCGCAGCCAGCGGCATGGTCGACGCCTACGCCATCAAGGTCGGCGCGCTCGACGCACCGGTGCGCGGCCTGTCGGGCGGCAATCTGCAGAAGCTGATCGTCGCCCGCGCGCTGGCCACCACCCCGCGCGTCCTCGTGGCGGCCAACCCGACCCGCGGCCTCGACATCGCCGCCGCACGCGCCGTCTACGCCGCCCTCGATGCGGCGCTGGCGCGCGGCGCCGCCGTGCTCCTGATCGCCAGCGATCTGGACGAGATCGTCGCCCGCTGCGACCACCTCGCCGTGCTCTACCGCGGCCGCCTGAGCAGCACACTGGAGCGGCCGTTTCCCACCGACCGCCTCGCCGCGCTGATGGCCGGGAGCGACGGGCGGTGAGCGCGCGCCTCGCTCCGATCGGGCTGGCCCTCGCCGTAGCGCTGGCGACCAGCGCCGCGATCATCGCGCTCGCCGGCGGCAGCCCGCTGGTCGCGCTCGAGGCCCTGGCCGCCGGCGCCTTCGGCAGCGTCGACGGCTGGTCCGAGGTCGGCGTGCGCACCTGCCCGCTGCTGCTCACCGGCCTGGCGGTGGCGATCGCCTTCCGCGCCGGCCTCTGGAACATCGGCGCCGAGGGCCAGTTGCTCGCCGGCGCGGTGGTGGTCGCCTGGCTCGGTTCGCGCCTCGGCGGCTGGCCTGCCTGGCTGGCCCTGCCGCTGATGCTGCTGCTCGCCGCGGCGGCGGGCGCCGGCTGGGCGGCGATCGCCGGCGTGCTCAAGCGGGCGCGCGGGGTCGACGAGGTGATCAGCACGATCATGCTCAACTTCATCGCCCTCGGGCTGGTCGGCTACCTGGTGCACGGCCCGCTGATGGAGGCGGCCGCCACCTACCCGCAGACCGACGCCGTGCTGCCCGCGCTGCGCCTGCCGCGGCTGTTCGCCGGCCATCGCGTGCACGCCGGGCTGCTGCTCGCGCTGGCCAGCGCCGGCCTCGCCTATCTGTTGCTGTTTCGCACCGTGCTCGGCTACGAGATGCGTGCGGTCGGTCTCAACCCGGTCGCCGCGCGTCTCGCCGGCCTGCGCACCGGCAGCGCGATGCTCGGTGCCTTGGCGATCAGTGGCGGCCTCGCCGGCCTCGCCGGCGGCATCGAGGTCGCCGCCGTCACCTTCCGGCTCTACGACCAGTTCTCGCCCGGCTGGGGCTTCACCGCCATCGCCGTCGCCCTGCTCGGCCGCCTGCATCCGGCCGGGGTCGTCGCCGCCGCCGTCTTCTTCGGCGCCCTCGACGCCGGCTCGACGGCGATGCAGAGCGCCGCCAGCGTCTCCTCGGTGCTGGTCTCGGTCATCCAGGCGACGGTCATCTTCAGCCTCATCGCCATCGACCAGAAACCCTGGCGCTGGGGGCGCCGCGCCGCCCCGGCACCCGCTGCGTCCTAGCGAACCCGCATGAAAGAGAAGATTTCAACGCAGAGACGCAGAGGCGCGGAGGGCGCAGAGTCAGAACTACCTACAGGACTCGGAACGGAAACCCATCCGGCCGAACGTTCCGAGGTACTTGCCAATTGGCTTTCTTCTCTGCGTCCTCTCCGCTCTCTGCGCCTCTGCGTTGAATTCTTTCTTTCAGGTCGAAGCTGACCGCATGGACACCACCCTCGGCCTCGCCCTGGCCACCGCGCTCATCAACTCGATGGTGACGATGGCGATCCCGCTGCTGCTGCCGGCGCTCGGTGAGCTGATCGCCGAGCGCGCCGGGGTGATCAACATCGGGCTCGAGGGGATGCTGCTGGTCGGCGCGTTCGTGGCGCTGGTCGGCGCCTACTTCAGCGGCTCGACCGCGCTCGGCATCGCCGCGGCCGTCGCCGCCGGCGCAGCGCTCGGCGCCGGGCTGGCGTACTTTGTCGTGGCGCGCCACGCCAACCAGGTGGTCGCCGGCACCGCCCTCAACCTCTTCGCCGCCGGCATCACCGGCGTCGCCTATCGCGCCGTCTTCGGCGTCACCGGCGCCGCCCTCACCATCAGCGGCGCCCCGGCGCTGCCGGTGCCGCTGCTGCGCGATCTGCCGCTGATCGGGGCGCCGCTCTTCGCCCAGACCGGCCTCGGCTACGCCGCCTTCCTGCTCGTCCCCGCCATCGCCTTCGGGCTCGGCCGCACGCTGCCCGGGCTGGCCCTGCGCATGGTCGGCGAGAACCCCTACGCCGCCGAGACCCAGGGCGTGGCGGTCGGCCGCGTGCGCACGCTGGCGCTGATCGCCTGCGGCGCGCTCGCCGCCGCCGGCGGCGCCTACCTCGCCGTCTCCTACGCCAACACCTTCGTCGAGGGCATGTCCGCCGGGCGCGGCTTCATCGCCCTGGCCATCGTCATCGTCGGCCGCCGCCGCCCGCTCGGCATCCTGTTCGCTGCGCTGTTCTTCGGCTTTGCCACCGCGCTGCAGTTCCACTTTCAGGCCCTCAGCCTGAACATCCCGTTCCAGTTCTTCCTCATCCTGCCGTACGTCCTCACGCTGTTGGTGCTCGCGGCGCGCTTCGGTCGCGCCGAGGCGCCCGCGGCGCTCGGGCAGCCGTACGAACGCTAGGGCGGCGCGGATGCGCGACGATCGGGACGAGCGCATGCGCGCGCAGGTCGAGGCCGTCTACCGCGCCGAGTCGCGCCGCGTGCTGGCGACGCTGATCCGTCTATTGGGCGACTTCGACCTGGCCGAGGAGGCGCTGCACGACGCCTTCACCGCCGCGGCGCAGCGCTGGCCACGCGACGGGCTGCCCGACAATCCGCGCGCCTGGCTGGTGTCGACCGGGCGCCACAAGGCCATCGACACCCTGCGCCGGCGCGCCCGCTTCGATGCGTCGCTGAGCAAGATCGTCGACCAGATGGACGCGGACGCGCACCACGACGAGGCGCGCGACAGTGACCACCTCGAGGACGACCGGCTGCGGCTGATCTTCACCTGCTGCCATCCGGCCCTGCCGCCCGACGCCCAGGCGGCGCTGACCTTGCGCGAGGTCTGCGGCCTGACCACGGAGGAGATCGCGCGCGCCTTCCTGATCAGCGCGACGACCGTGGCGCAGCGCATCGTGCGCGCCAAGGCGAAGATCCGCGACGCCGGCATTCCCTACGCCGTGCCGGCGCGCGCCGAGCGGCGCGATCGTCTCGATGCCGTGCTGCGCGTCATCTACCTGGTCTTCAACGAGGGCTACTCGGCCTCCGCCGGGGCGGCACTGACGCGGCCCGACTTCTCCGGCGAGGCGATCCGCCTCGGGCGGCTGCTGATCGAGCTGCTGCCGGAGCCCGAAGCGATGGGGCTGCTGGGGTTGATGCTGCTGCACGAATCGCGGCGCGCGGCGCGGACCTCACCGACCGGCGAGCTGATCCTGCTCGACCAGCAGGATCGCTCGCGCTGGGACCGGGAGCAGATCGCGCAGGGCTCGGCGCTCGTCGAGCGGGCGCTGCGCTCGCGCCGCTTCGGCCCCTATTCCATCCAGGCGGCGATCGCGGCGCTGCACGCCGAGGCGCCGCATATCGACGCGACCGATTGGGCACAGATCGTCGGCTTGTACGACGCGCTGGCGCGGGTGGAGCCGTCGCCGGTGGTCGAGCTGAATCGCGCCGTCGCGGTGGCCATGCGCGACGGCCCGGAGGCGGGCCTGGCGCTGGTCGACGCGCTGCTGGCGCGCGGCGAGCTGGCCGACTACCACCTGGCGCACTCGGCGCGCGCCGACCTCTGCCGTCGGCTGGGCCGCACGGCGCAGGCGCGGGCATCCTACGAGCGGGCCCTCGCCCTCACGCAACAGGAGCCCGAGCGGCGATTCCTCGCGCGACGGCTCAGCGAACTGGCGGCAGACGATGTGTCGATTGCGAGGCCCGCCGATCGACCATCCAATGCCGAGCGGCCATCGCCCGCAACCGACGACGACACCACCACCCGGAGGAAGCCATGAAATACCTGTGCCTGATCTGTGCCGAGAAAGTCATGGAGCAGATGTCGGACGCCGACGCGGAGCAGCACTTCGCCGACTACACCGAGTTCACCGAGGACATCCGCAAGAGCGGACACTTCATCGACTGCAACCGCCTGGTGCCGCCCGCCGCCGCGACGACCATCCGGGTGCGCAAGGGGCAGATCTCGATGACCGATGGCCCCTTCGTCGAGACCAAGGAACAGCTCGGCGGCTACTTCCTGATCGAGGCCAGGGACCTGAACGAGGCGATCCAGGTAGCGGCGCGTATCCCGGGCGCCTGGATCGGCTGCGTCGAGGTGCGCCCGATCGCGGAAGACGAGCAGACCCTGCGCGCGCTCGGGTTCATGCCTGCGTAGGGGCGCGCCCCTACTCGGGCATGCCGAAGGTGCGGCGGCCCCACCACCAGACGATGACGCCGGCGACAGCGTAGACCAGCACGCCTTCGGCCACCGAGCAGCCGCCGGCGAACAGCGACAGGCCGAGCACCAGGATGGTGCTGATCACGGCCATCACCTTCTCGATGGTCGTCTCGCGGTCGCGCTCTTCCTTGACGTGCTGGCGGACGTCGGCGCCACAGTGCGGGCAGCGCCCGGCCGGGCGGCGCTCCATGCGCTGGCCACAGGCGGGACAATCGTGCTGCTGCAGGATCGGCATGGGGTTAGAAGAAGCGCAGCGAGAAGGGCAGGACAGCCCAGACGCGCTCGCGCAGCACGAAGCGCAGCGACGGCGCGACCCCGAACAGGTCGGCGAGCACGCTCTGGGTCGGCAGGTTCAGGTCGAGCGACAGTTTCCACAGGCGGCGCGGGCGCGGAAAGCGCTCGACACCGACACGCGCGTCGGCCGGCAGCCCCGCCGCCTCCTTCGCCGCGTCGAAGGCCTCCTCCAGACCGCCGAGGCGATCGACCAGGCCGCGCGCCTGCGCCTGGCGGCCGGTCCACACGCGCCCCTCCGCCACGGCCGCCGCCGCCGCGGGCTCGAGCCCGCGCGCCTGCGCCACCTTGCCGACGAAGTCGCGATAGAACTCGGCGGCCTGGTGCTGCAGCCGCTCGCGGCCGGCCTCGTCGAGCGGCGCATAGTCGGAGCCCAGCGCCGCATGGCGGCCGCGGCTGACCAGCTCCTTGTGGACGCCGAGCCGATCGTAGAGGCCGCGCAGGTTGGCGCGCCCGGCGAGCACGCCAATCGAGCCGGTGATCGTGCCGGCCTCGGCGAACACCGGCGAGCCGGCGAGGGCGACGTAGTAGCCACCCGAGGCGGCGACGTCGCCGAACGAGATCACCACCGGCTTGCGCGCGCGCGTGCGCACCAGCTCGCGCCAGATGAGATCGGAGCCGAGCACCGAGCCGCCGGGGCTGGCGACGCGCACCACCAGCGCCCCGATGTCGTCGCGCTCGCGCACCTGTTTGAGCGCCGCCGCCACCGAGGTCGCGCCGGTGGCGCGTGCGCCGTCGGCGCCGGGGACGCTCTCGCCGGGCTTGATCGTCCCGCCGATGTGCAGCAGCGCCAGCGTCGCCGGGGCGGCGCGCAGCGTCGCGATGCGCACGCCGCGGC
>JBOHWA010000925.1:0-2501 GCA_050735855.1 Binatia bacterium | reverse complement strand
CGGCCGGCGCGCAGGTGACGTTCGACGTGACCCTGCACGCCATGGGCAACGACGTGGCGGGCACGGAGAACGAGATTGCCTTCGACCCGCTCACACCAATCGTCTCCTGCGAATCCAATCCGAATCTCGGCAAGAGCGCGTTCGTGGCCTTCCGCCCCCTGGGCTGCACGCCGGGCGTCGACTGCACCGGCGTCAAAGTCCTGGTGCTGTCGCTGTTCAACGTCAATCCAATGCCCGACGGGGCCGTGCTGTATCGCTGCACGGCGGCCATCCGCTTTGCCGCCAGCGACGGGACATACCCGCTCGATTCGTTCGCGGAGCTCGCGGCAACGCCCGACGGCGACGAACTGGCCCTGGACGGCATCGATGGTGCCGTCGTCGTCGTCGGCACGCGCTGCGCCGCCGACTGCAACGACAACGGCGACGTCTCCATCAACGAGCTCATCGTCGGACTCAACATCCTTCTCGAACGCTTGCCGCTCCTTTCCTGTCCGGTGGCCGACCTCGACGGCAACCAGCGGGTGATCGTCGACGAGAGCGTGGCGGCCACCGGCAATGCGATCGAAGGGTGCGGCACCCATCCGACGGGACCGGCGGGAACCAACCCCGTCGAGATTGAGCTCGGCGTCGTCGCCGGCACCGCCGGCACCGAGGTCGACTTCACTGCCATCCTGCACACCAACGGCGAGAGCGTCGCGGGAACGCAGAACGACATCACCTTCGATCCGCTGACGCCGATCGGCTCGAGCTTCGGCGACCCGATGTGCACCGCCAACCCGGCGATCGGCAAGGTGGGGACCTCCTTTGTCTTCATGCCGCCGTTCTGCTCGCCCGGCTTCGATTGCACCGGCGTGCGCGCGCTGGTGACCTCGCTCAACGACGTCGATCCGATCCCCGACGGGGTGGTGCTCTACACGTGCACCATCACCATCAGCTTCTTCGCGGCCGATGGGCTGCATCCGCTGGTCGCCAGCGACGTCCACGCCAGCACGCCTGGCGGCCGGCCGATCCCGGCCTTCGCCAGCGACGGGAGCGTGACCACCACCGGCGGCGGGATTGCACCGACGCCGACGCCAACTCCGACGCCGAGCGCCGACACGCTGGTCGTGGTCGGCAGCGCCTCGGGCATCCCCGGCCAACTCACCACCTTCGACGTCGGCCTCGAGACCGACGCCGAGATCGCCGGGGTACAGAACGACATGACGCTCGGCGACACCGCGCCGATCGTGTTCTCGTCATGCGCCGTCAACCCCGGCATCAACAAGCCAGCCACGGCCTTCGGGTTCCGCCCCTTCGACTGCCTGCCCGACGTGAACTGCAGCGGCGTGCGTGCGCTGGTGCTCAGCTTCACCGACGTCGCCCCGATTCCCGACGGCTCGACGATGTACTCCTGCACCGTCCTCATCCTGCCCAGCGCCGCGGCGGGGCCGTACCCGATCGCCTGCTCCAATCAGGCGGTATCGGACCCCGACGGCAACGCGCTGCCGGTCGACTGCAGCGACGGGGTGATCACCGTGCTCGCCGGCGGACCGCCGGTGGCGCCCGCCTCGTTGATCCTGCAGCGCGCGCGGCTGGGCGTGCGCCCACAATCCGGCGGCTCGGTCAGCCTGCGCGGCTTCGTCAACGACAACCCACCCTTCGGCGGCCTCGGCGCAGACGTCGCCGCGTCCGGCCTGAGCCTGGCGCTGAGCGGCGCCGGCGGCGTCGACACGACGCTGACCTGGGATGCGGCCAGCTGCTCGTCGCGCCCGACCGCGCGCGGCGCGAAGATCCGCTGCGACGCGACCGACGCGACCGGCAAGCGCCGCATCCTGCTGCGCCCGATGCGCATTCCCAATCTGCTGCGCATGAAGGTGACCGCCAGCCGGCTCGCCCTGTCCGGTCCGTTCACCGCCGCCCCGCTGAGCGCGACCCTGACGACGTCGAGCTTCCAGCGGCCGGACACCATCGACAGCTGTGCGCTGCGGCACGGCGGCACGGTGACGACCTGCGAGGAGAGCGGCACCGTCCCGTAGCGCAGCGACGCATGGATCGAGCCGGCGCCGTCTGGCCGACCGCGATGAATCGGTCTATGCTCGCGTCGACATGCCGACCATCAGCAACAAGACCACGAAGCCCCTCAGCATCCCCCTGCCCGGTGGCAAGAAGCTGCATCTGGGACCGAAGGCCAACGCGCAGGTTTCGCCGCGCGCCGCCGAGCATGCGCCGTTGAAGAAACTCATCGAGGCCGGGGAAGTCGAGCTGGTCGCCGGTGAAGCCGGGACGGACCGCGCCAGCAGCGGCGGCCGCAAGGGCCACGCCTTCGAACAGGGTCACGCCCAGGGACGCGGCAGCCACCACCGCGGCGACCGCTGAGGCGCTGATGGGCGCGCCGGCTGTGCCCAACAATCTCGGTTGAGCGACGGCTGGGAGCGCGGGCGGCCCGCCCGCTCTTGCGCGTTGCTGCAACCCAGCCGTCGAGCAACGCCCAATCGAGCGCAACAGCTCGACAACCAACGCTC
>JBOHWA010000924.1:0-4911 GCA_050735855.1 Binatia bacterium | reverse complement strand
GTGACCAGGTACGGGTTGACGCCGTCCGGCCGGTTGAGCACGTCGGTGGCGCGCCGCGCGGCGCGCTCGACCTGCTGCTGGTCGACGGTCGGGCGCTTCGCCTGGCGCCGCACGTAGTCGATCGCGCCGACGCCGGAGAGATGGCCGAAGACGAGCAGATCGGAGAGCGAGTTGCCGCCCAGGCGGTTGGCGCCGTGCATGCCGCCGGTGCACTCGCCGGCGGCGAACAGGCCGGGCACCGCCGACTCCTGCGTGTCCGCGTTCACACGGATGCCGCCCATGAAGTAGTGCAGCGTCGGGCCGACTTCCATCGGCTCGGCGGTGATGTCGACGCCGGCCAGCTCCTTGAACTGGTGGTACATCGACGGCAGCTTGCGCTTGATGAAGTCGGCATCGCGGCGCGAGGCGATGTCGAGGAACACGCCGCCGTGCGGCGAGCCGCGGCCTTCGACCACCTCGCGGGTGATGGCGCGCGCCACGACATCGCGGGTCAGCAACTCGGGCGGCCGGCGGTTCTTCTCCGAGTCGACCAGCCAGCGGTCCGCTTCCTCGACCGTGTCGGCCGTCTCGGCGGCGAACTTCTCCGGGATATACTTGAACATGAAGCGGTCGCCGTCGCGGTTCTTCAACACGCCGCCGTCGCCGCGCACGCCCTCGGTGACCAGGATGCCGCGCACCGACGGCGGCCAGACCATGCCGGTGGGATGGAACTGGGTGAACTCCATGTCGATCAGCTCGGCGCCGGCGTGATAGGCCAGTGCGTAGCCATCGCCGGTGTACTCCCAGGAGTTCGAGGTGAAGCGCCAGGCGCGGCCGCCGCCGCCGGTGGCGATGATCACCGCGCGGGCCTTGATGAGGAAGAGCCGGCCGGTCTCGCGCCAGTACGCCAGCACGCCGGCGATGGCGCCGCCGTCGAGCAGCAACTCGAGCGCGGTGCACTCCATGTGCACGGCGACCTTGGCCTCGTAGACGGCGCGATCCTGCAGCGTGCGGATCATCTCGAGGCCGGTGCGATCGCCGACGTGGGCGAGCCGCGGATAGCGGTGGCCGCCGAAGTTGCGCTGGCTGATCAGGCCGCTCGGGGTGCGATCGAAGACCGCGCCCCAGGTCTCCAATTCGCGCACCCGGTCGGGCGCGTTGCGCGCGTGCAGCTCCGCCATGCGCCAGTTGTTGAGGAACTTGCCGCCGCGCATGGTGTCGCGGAAGTGGATCTTCCAGTTGTCCTTCGGCGCGACGTTGCCGAGCGCCGCAGCGCAGCCGCCCTCGGCCATCACCGTGTGCGCCTTGCCGAGCAGCGACTTGCACACCAGGCCGGTGCTGAGCCCCTGAATGCCGCACTCGATGGCGGCGCGCAGGCCGGCGCCGCCGGCGCCGATGACGACGACGTCGTGCTCGATCGTCTGGATGTCAGAGAGGTCGGCCATGCTCATCCCCAGGTGCTGAAGTCGTGGAAGTAGCCCATCGACACCATGCGTACGTAGAAGTCGGTGAAGCCCACCCAGATCAGGCTTATCCAGGCGAACAGCATGTGCCGTTGGTTGAGCCACGACACCTTCTTCCAGGCGCCGTAGCGCGTCTTGGCGGCGCTGTCGCAGGTGAAGCAGTCGAGGCGGCCGCCGACCAGATGGCGGAGGGAGTGGCAGCCGAAGGTGTAGGCGCCGAGGAGAATGGGATTGATGGTCAGCACGAGCGTGCCGACGCCGACGCCGAACTGTCCGTCGCGCCAGAAGGCGAGATAGGCGTCGTAGCTCAGGAAGAGAATGTACGCGATGGCGATGTAGAGTGCGTAACGGTGCAGGTTCTGGAACAGGAAGAGGGCGGTCTCGCCCTTGTAGTTGCGCTGCGGCCGGGCGCCGACGGCGCAGGCGGGCGGGGTCATGAAGTACGCCCGGTAGTAGAACTTGCGGTAGTAGTAGCAGGTGAGACGAAAGGACAACGGGCCGGCGACGATCAGGACGGCCGGCGATGGCGGCAGGAACGGCGGCCAGATGGCGCGCAGCCAGTCGGGCCAGACGCCGAAGAGGGCGTGTTCGAGCGGCGCGGCCCCCGGCATGGTCGGGTCGCTGAAGAAGAGCGGCGAGTACATCGGCGAGAGGTAGCCGCCGAAGAAGTAGTGGGCGCCCTGGAGCGCCGCCCAGGTGGAATAGACGACGAAGATGGCGAATCCGACGCCCGTCCACAGGGGCTCGACCCACCAGCGGTCGGTACGGAACGTGGCGGCGAGCCCGGTGCGGAATCCGCCGCTCAGAGAAGACGTAGCCATGCGCTCCCCTCCGCTATCTGTCGATCTGTTACGGGCTGAAAGTCGAGGTGTGGTGGGCTGACAGATGCGCTGCTCCGCCTATGCGAATTGCTTATGCTCATCTGGGCCCACGGATTGACCTGGTTAATAGCTCCGAGCGCCGGACGGGTCAAGCGGTGGGTCCAGGTGGCGCGATCATGCCAACGCGCGGGCGACTGCGTCGGCGCCGATGGCGCCGCGCAGTTGGGCCAGCATGAAGCGGTGGACGCGGTCGGCCGGCCACTGCGTGAAGCTCATCTGGATCACCAGCCAGGACGAGCCGACGATCATCAGCGAGGCGGACTCCGAGTCGACGTCGGCGGCGATACTGCCCTCCGCCTGCCCGCGCTGGATGGTGTGCTCGCAGCGCCGCACCATGCGTTCCTGCAGGCGCAGGAAGAGTGGCCAGACGTCGTCGCGGATGGCGGTGCTCCATTCGAGCAGGACGCGCGCGTAGTCGGGATCGCTCTCCACCGAGGTGGCGAAGGCGATCGCGTGGCTGAGCAGCGAGCGCGGCGCGATCGTGCCGGAGTGGTGGAAGCGGTCGGCCATGTCGTTGAAGTAGAGGGCGACGGCGTCGAGCACGGCGCGCACCAGCAGCGGCCGGGTCTTGAAGTAGCTGAACACGGTCGGCACCGCGACGCCGGCCTCGCGCGCGACGTCGGCGTGTCCGGCGCGCGCCAGGCCGCGCTCCGCGCACACCTTCAGCGCACACTCGAGAAGCTGTTGCCGGCGATCACCGGGGGACAACCGGCGCGCCCGACGCCGCGTACCGTCCACGCGCCGGCTTCTACCAATGCTGCCCGCACTTGTGTAGGGGCGCGGGAGACGGAGCTTTGCCCAAGAAAGAAAAGGCAAACCACGGATTGCGCGGAGATGATCCGATGGCACGGATCTCTGAATGTGTCTTCTCCGCGGAATCCTACAATCCGCGGACGCCGTGGTCGGTCCCGACTTCCTGCTTGGGCAAAGCCGAGAGACGGGAGACGACGGCGGTCTCGGTACTCGCCTACACAGCGCGGGCCAGCAGCGCCGAAGCCAGGCAGGGTTCCCATCTCCCGTCGCCCCACTCCCGTCTCCCGGCTCCCGCCGTCGTGATAAGAGTCGCGCATGAGCGCACATGACCTCATCGTCGTCGGCGGCGGCCCGGGCGGTTACATCGCCGCGATCCGCGCCCGCCAGCTCGGCCTGCGCACGGCGCTGGTCGAGCGCGAGCACCTGGGCGGCATCTGTCTGAACTGGGGCTGCATCCCGACCAAGGCGTTGCTGCGCACGGCGGAGATCAACCATCTGTTGCACAACCTCGACACGCACGGGTTCAGCGTCGGCGACGTGCGCTTCGATCTGGCCAAGGTCGTGCAGCGCTCGCGCAGCGTGGCGAAGCGGCTGAGCACTGGCGTGCGCGGCCTGATGAAGAAGAACGGCGTCGAGGTGGTCGACGGCCACGCGCGCCTGACCGGCCCGGGCGCCCTGACCGTGGAGCGCACCGGTGCGCCGGTCGCCGACCTCCGCGCCCCGCACATCATCCTGGCGCCCGGCGCTCGGGCGCGCGCGCTGCCCGGGCTGGAGCCGGATGGCGACGTGGTGTGGACGTACAAGGAAGCGATGCTGCCGGCGCGGCTGCCGGGCGCGCTGCTGGTGGTCGGCGCCGGGGCGATCGGCATGGAGTTCGCCAGCTTCTATCGCGATATGGGCGCCGAGGTGACGGTGGTCGAGGCGCTGCCGCGCATTCTGCCGGCGGAAGACGAGGAGATCTCGGCCCTGGCGCACAAGAGCTTCGAGAAGCGCGGCGTGCGCCTCCACACCGGCGCGACGGTCCAGACGCTGGAGCGCGGCCGCGGTGCGCTGACCGCGGTGATCGACCTCGGCGGCGGACAGGTGTCGCCAATCAGCATCGACCACGTCGTGCTGGCCGTCGGCATCACCGGCAACGTCGAGCAGCTCGGGCTCGAGACGACGCGGGTGCGGGTCGAGAAGGGCCACATCGTCGTCAACCAGTGGCTCGAGACCGACGAGCCGGGCATCAGCGCCATCGGCGATGTCGTCGGCCCGCCGTGGCTGGCGCACAAAGCGAGCCACGAAGGGGTGATCTGCGTCGAGCACCTCGCCGGCGTCGCCGATGTGCAGCCGCTCGAGCCGACCAACATTCCGGCCTGCACCTACTGCCGCCCGCAGATCGCCAGCATCGGTCTGACCGAACAGCGCGCCGGCGCCGGCGGGCGCGCGCTGCGCATCGGCCGCTTCCCCTATCAGGCCAACGGCAAGGCGATCGCCATGGGCGAGCCCGAAGGACTGGTGAAGACCATCTTCGACGCGCAGACCGGCGAGTTGCTGGGCGCGCACATCATCGGCGCCGAAGCCACCGAGCTCATCCAGGGCTTCGCCATCGCCAAGACGTTGGAGGCCACCGAGGCCGACCTGATGCGCACCGTGCTGCCCCACCCGACGCTGTCGGAGATGACCGGCGAGGCGGTGCTGGCCGCGTACGAGCGCGCGCTCAACATGTAGCGCGTCGGAACGGGCTCGCAGGGCGCCGCCCTCGGCGCCGTGTCGGGTGGAGGGCGCCGGGCCCTCGGCGCCGTGTTGGGTGGAGGGCGCCGGGCCCTCGGCGCCGTGTTCCCGACCAGCAC
>JBOHWA010000923.1:0-3101 GCA_050735855.1 Binatia bacterium | reverse complement strand
GTCGCCGGCGGCGCACGCCGCGAGGTCGTAGCGCAGCTGCGCCGCGGCGAAGGCGCTGAGATGCCAGGGCGGCACGTCGCGCGCGCGGCGCAGCACCTGCGCCGCATCGCCGAGGGTCGCCGCCGCGCCGCTGAGATCGCCGAGCAGGACCTGCGCCTTGGCCTGCGAGCCGAGGCCGAGCAGCTTGAGCGGCGCCTCGTGGCGGGCGCGTTGATAGGCCGCCGCCGACGCCTGCGCGGCGTCGAGGTGGCGGCGCTCGAGCAGCAGCAGGGTGCGCATGGCGTCGCGGTTGGTGCCGGCGAAGCCGTAGCCGTAGGCATCGTCGATCTCGGCCAGGCGGTCGACCAGCGCCGCGGCGCCGGCGAAGTCGCCCTGGCGCAGGAGCAGGTCGCAGTACAGGCCGACGTAGGTATTGACGTCCCACAGCCCGCCGGCGCGCAGTGCTTCGTCGACCAGGGCCGGCTCGATCGCATAGTCCGGCGCCCAGTTGCCCTGCAGGTAGTGATGCACGAACCAGAAGGTCCGGTAGGTGAAGCGGTCGCGCACGCTGCCGGAGCGGATGAGCGGCTCGGCGATGGCGAGGAAGCGGGCGCTGACGTCGTACGAGAAGGCCGTGAAGGCGAAGAGCGCGGACGATCCGGCATAGAACGCGCAGGCGCCTTCGATCTGCGAGGCGTCGCAGCGGTTGAGGCGGCGGATGGCGCCGATCGATTCGAAGAACAGACGGCGCGGGTCGCTGGTGGTGAGGGCGCGGGCGCGGTCGAAGACCACTTCGAACACCTCGCGGTCGACGTCGCTCACCGGTGCGGCGCCGCGCCGCCGCCCGCCGAGATAGAGGCCGGCGAGCACGGCGCTCAGATCCGTGGCGAAGCGCCCGTAGGTGGCCAGCGGCCGGCGGCGCACGCGCTCGCCGAGTCGGTGCAGGGACTCGTCGAAATGCTCGATCGACTCCGTCAGCGCGCCGGTGTTGAGCAGGGCGCGGGCGATGTGTTTCTCCAACAGGGCGCGCTTGCGCGCGTCGCCGCCGTCGCCGTGGATGCGCACGTAGAGCTGCGACGCCTCGCGAAAGAAGGTCAGCGCCTCGGCCGACGCGGCGGCGCGCGCCGCGTCCTCGCCGGCCTTGAAGAGGAACTCCTCCGCCTTGGCCAGCTCCTCGGCGCGGCTGTAGTGGTAGGCGAGCATGCCGTAGACGTCGGCCAGGCGGTCGGCGAACAGGCGCTCGATCGACGCGGCGACGCGCCGGTGCAGGTCGCGGCGCGTGCGCTGCAGGATCGATCCGTAGACCGCCTCCTGGCCCAGGGCATGGGTGAAGCGGTACTCGAGCGCCGCGTCGAGGCCGGGCCGCGGCGCCGGGAGGGTGGGGCGCGCGGCGCGTTCGCGGATCAGCTGTCGATCCTTCAGCCGCGCCAGGTCGGCGCCGAGCTCGCCGGCGTCGTCGCCGAGGACGTCGGCGAGAATACGATGCGAGAAGCTGCGCCCGACCACGGAGGCCACCTGCAGGACGTGGCGGGTGTGCTCGTCGAGGCGGTCGACGCGCGACAGGATGACGTCCTGCACGGTGCTCGGCACGTCGACCGTGTCGAGGTCCGCGGTGAAGTGGATGCGCCCGTCGCGGCGCTCGACCACGCCGGCGTCGAGGAACGAGCGGACCACCTCTTCGATGAAGAACGGGTTCCCCTCCGCCTTGCGGATGATCAGGGCGCGCGTCGGGTAGGGCAGCGTGTCGGCGCCGAGCAGGTTCTGGATCAGCGCATCGCACTCGTGGTCGGCCAGGCGACCGATCGCCACCTCGGTGAGCTGCAGCGCCGCCTGCTCGCGCGCCGCCTGCAGGACGCGGCCGCTGGTGTCAGCGAAATCCGGCCGCGCCGTCAGCACCAGCAGCACCGGACGCCCCACGGTCAGGCGCAGCAGCCCCTCGATCAGCTTCACCGACGACTGGAAGGCCCAGTGCAGATCCTCGAACAGCAACAGCAGCGGGCGGTGGGCGGCGAGCCGTTCGCACAGATCGCGGGCGGCCTTGAAGATCAACGCCTCGAGCGCCTCGCCGTCGATCTGGCGCAGGCGCTCGGCATCGACCGCGCGCAGCGGGACGCCGGCGAGGCTGGCGAGGAAGGGCGCCACGTCCTCGAACTCGTCGGGCATCGCCGCGCGCACCGCGCGCGCCAACTTCACCGCGGCGGCGGCCGGCGCGTCCGACTCCTCGACGCCGGCCCAGCGGCGCAGCAGCGCGCTGACCGGATGGAAGGCGAGACGCTGGCCCACCGACAGCGCGCGGCCTCCCAACACCTGCACCTGCCGCAGGGCCGGCAGCGCCAGCAGCTCGGCGAGCAGGCGCGATTTGCCGATACCGGCCTCGCCGACGATGCCGATGACGCCGCCCAGGCCGGTGCCGAGGCGCGCCACCGCCTGCGCCACCATGTCGAACTCGCGCTGCCGGCCGACCAGTACCGACGCGAGCGGCGCCGGGTCACCGGCGCGCGCGCCCGGCTCGGCGCCGCCCGCCTCCAGGCGCCACACCGGCACCGCCTCCACCTTGCCCTTCAGCGGCACCGGCGGCAGCGGGATGAGCGCGACCGTATGGCGGGCCGCGCGCTGGGTCTCGCGGCCGACGTAGATGTCGTCCGAGCCGGCCGCATCCTTGAGGCGCGCCGCGACGTTGACCGCGTCGCCGATGACGGTGAAGGCGCGCGTCGCGCGCCCACCGATATCGCCGGCGATGACCAGGCCGCTGTTGACGCCGACGCGCACGTGCAGCGTCTCGTCGAGGCCCTCCTCGCCGGCGAAGGCGCGCAGGCGCTGGCGCAGCTCGGCCGCGGCGGCGAGCCCCTGCTGCGGCGCGTGCTCGATGGCGTTCGGCACACCGAAGAGCGCCATCAGCGTCGCACCGATATACTTGTCGATGACGCCTTCGTGTCGCTCCACCGCCGGCGCCAGGGCGGCAAAGCAGCGCTCGAGCAGGCCGGTGAGGCGCTCCGGCGCCATGACGTGACCGAGCCGGTCGAGGCCCGTCACCTCGGCGAAGACGATGGTGGCGTGGCGGCGCTCGCTGTCGCGCCGCAGCCGCCGGCCCCCGAGCTCGGCCGCCGTCAGCGGCTCGCGGC
>JBOHWA010000922.1:0-2873 GCA_050735855.1 Binatia bacterium | reverse complement strand
AGGGACCCTCGATGTCGCCGCAGCATTGGTTTGAGCGGCTTAGCCGATTTATTGGGCAAAGCCCGATCACCCCTCACCCCGCCCGGCGCCGAGGGCCCGGCGCCCTCCACTACGACTGCGGCTTCGCCTCGTAGCCCATCGGCAGATTGATGGTCTTCGACTCGAGGTACGCCTCGAGCCCCTCGGGGCCGAGTTCGCGGCCGATGCCCGAGGCTTTGAAGCCGCCGAAGGGCGAGCCGAACTCCATGGCGAAGCCGTTGACCGTGTAGGTGCCGGTGCGCACCTGGCGGGCGATGTCGATGCCCTCCTCGACGTCGGCGCACCACACCGAGCCGGAGAGGCCGTAGTCGGAATCGTTGGCGATGCGCACGGCATCGGCGACGTCGTCGTACGCGATCACCGACACCACCGGTCCGAAGATCTCCTCGCGCGCGATGCGCATGGAGTTGTCGACGCCGGCGAAGACCGTCGGCTCGACGTACCAGCCGCGCGTCAGCCCCGCCGGCCGGCCGCCGCCGAGGGCGATGCGCGCCCCCTCTTCCTTGCCGATGCGGATGTAGCCCTCGACCCGCTCGCGCTGCCGCTCGCTGACCAGTGGGCCGCAGAAGGTGTCGAACTCCATCGGATCGCCGACCTTCATCAACTTGAGCATGCCGGCGAAGGCGTCGACCACTTCGGCATAGCGCTTCTTCGACGCCAGGATGCGCGTCTGCGCGACGCAGGCCTGGCCGTTGTTCATGATCGCCGCCGGCAGCACGCCGGGGATCGCCATGTCGAGGTCGGCGTCGTCCAGAATGATCGCCGCCGACTTGCCACCGAGCTCGAGCGTGACGCGGCGCAGGCGCTCGCCGCACAGCGCGCCGATGCGACGCCCGGCGGCGGTGCTGCCGGTGAAGCTCACCTTGTCGATGTCCGGATGGGTGACGAGGTACTCGCCCACCTCGCGCCCGGCCGGCACGATGTTCAGCACCCCCTTCGGCAGCCCGGCTTCGATCGCCGCATCGGCCAGCAGGATGGCGCTGAGCGGCGTCTCCGGCGCCGGCTTGAGCACCACCGTGGCGCCCGCCGCGAGGGCCGGGGCGAGCTTCAGCATGGTGACGAACAGCGGCACGTTCCACGGCACGATCGCGGCGGCGACGCCGACCGGCTCGCGCCGCACCAGTGCCGGTCCGAGCATGCCGGCGCGCACTTCCTCGAAGGCGTAGGTGCGCGCCAGCTGCTGGAAGGTGTCGAGCACCATGTGCGCGGCCATCACCTGGCCCATGTTGGAGAACGAGATCGGCGAGCCCATCTCGGTGGTGATGGTCACCGCCATCTCCTCGGAGCGCTTTTGCAGCGCCGCGAGCAGGGCGCCCATCACATCGGCGCGCTCGCTGGGGCGCATGCGCGGCCAGGGCCCGCGGTCGAACGCCGCGCGCGCCGCGGCGACGGCGCGATCCATGTCGGCCTCACGCCCCTCGGGCACGCGCCCGACCACTTCCTCGCTGTGCGGGGAGACGACCTCGATGGTGGCCGTGCCGGACGGCGCCACCCATTCGCCGCCGATGAAGAGCTGCTCGCTGATTCGCATGGGATTTCCTCCGTGTGAGCCGAAGTCACGGCAATGCCCGATCGCCCCAGTTGACGCAAGCAGGGCGCGGCGCGCGGCCCGTACCCCCACGGCCACGGGTGAAATCCGATCCGCCGCGCGCGCCGTATCCCTGGCACATCACGACAGGAGGAGAGCACCATGAAGCAATCTCTACTCGCAGTGTGCGCCGCGCTCGCGGTCACGGCCTCGAGCGCGCAGGCGACCGGCGCCCCACTCGGCCGCCGGCCGTGCGGGCAGCGCGTCTTCTTCCCCGGCGCGCAGTCCGGCACCGGCCATCTGGAGGTCGTCGGCCTGACCAACGATCAACGCCTGGTGTGCTTCAACGAGGGCACGCCGGCGTTCGCCCGGACGATCGGCACGGTGAGCGGCCTGAGCGGCGGCGACAGCCGCCTGGTCGGCATCGACTTCCGCCCCGCCACCGGCGAACTGTGGGGCCTCGGCAACCTCGGCGGGCTGTACCGCATCGACCTCGCCAGCGCGTCGGCCGAACGCCGCGCGCAGCTGAGCGCGGCGCTGAACGGCACGCAGTTCGACGTCGACTTCAACCCCACCGTCGATCGCCTGCGCATCGTCAGCGACGCCGGGCAGAACCTGCGCGCCAACGTCGATACCGGCATGACCAGCGAGGATCTCGCCCTCAACTACCCGGCGACAACGCCGGCGACCGGCATCAGCGGCGCGGCCTACACCAACAACGACGGCAGCGGCGATACCGCCACCACGCTGTTCGACATCGACGCGACGCTTGACCAGATCGTCATTCAGTCGCCGCCCAACAATGGCAACCTCGCGGTGACCGGCGAGCTGCTGGTCGACGCGCTCGACGATATCGGCTTCGACATCTACAGCACCGTGCGCGGCGGCCGCACCACCGAGGTCCGCGGCCTCGCCGCCTTCAGCAGCGCCGGCCGTGCCCGGCTCTTCCGCATCAATCTCCTTACCGGACGCGCCAGCATGGTCGGCACCTTCAATTTGAAGGACCAGGTGACCGACATCGCGATCCCGCTCATCCAGCTCTGACCGACGTGCAGAGCGCCGGTCCCCCGGCACCGTGCTCGCCATGAGCACCCCGCCCCGCCCCCGGCGCCGAGGGACCGGCGCCCTCCAGGGGCGTCGCAGGGCCTCCGGCGCCGAGGGGCCGGCGCCCTTGGGGCGTCGCGGCGGGCACGCCGCCCTGCAGCGAACTACTGGCAGGGCGTGCCGGCGTTGACCCACGCGCCGTCCGAGCAGCGGAAGGTGACGCCCTGGCGGCAGACGGCCGAGCCGCTGGCGACGGTCGCGT
>JBOHWA010000921.1:0-3186 GCA_050735855.1 Binatia bacterium | reverse complement strand
CGGCAACCCCGAGCACGCCGTGGCGCGCGGCGCCGCCACCTACGGCCTCGCCCGGCGTGGCCGCGGCGTGCGCATCCGCGGCGGCACGGCGCGCACCTATTACATCGGCATCGAGACGGCGATGCCGGCGGTGCCGGGGGTGCGCCCGCCGATCAAGGCGCTCTGCGTCGTGCCGTGCGGGCTCGAGGAGGGCAGCGAGGTGGAGCTGCCGGCGCAGGAGTTCGGCCTGGTGGTCGGCGAACCGACCGAGTTCCGCTTCCTCAGCTCGACGGTGCGCCGCGAGGATCACCCGGGCGCGCTGCTCGACACGTGGAGCGACGAGGAGATCGACGAGCTGCCGCCGCTTGGCGCGACGCTCGACTGGGACGGCCACGACGGCGCCATGGTGCCGGTCCATCTGCAGGCCCGCGTCACCGAGGTCGGCGTGCTCGAGCTGTGGTTCGTCAGCCGCGACGACGCGCGGCGCTGGAAGCTCGAGTTCAACGTCCGCAGCGCACACTGACCGCCATGACCGCCGCGCGCTACATCGTCGGGATCGACCTCGGCACGACCAACTCGGCCATCGCCTACGTCGACACCGCCGACGGCGGCCGGACCATCGCGACGTTGGCGATCCCGCAGCTGGTCGCCGAGGGCAGCGTGGCGGAGCGGCCGACGCTGCCCTCGTTCCTCTATCTCGGCGGCGAGCACGACGTCGCCCCGGGCGCGCTGGCGCTGCCATGGGACGCGCAGCGCGGTTTCGCCGTCGGCGAGTTCGCGCGCGCTCAGGGGGCGCGCGTCCCCGGCCGCCTGGTGACCTCCGCCAAGTCGTGGCTCTGCCATGGCGGCGTCGACCGCGAAGCCGCCATCCTGCCGTGGGCGGCGCCCGACGACGTGCGCAAGCTGTCGCCGGTCGAGGCCTCGGCGCGCTACCTGGCGCACATCGCCGACGCCTGGCAGCAGCGCTTCCCCGCCGCGCCGCTGGCCGCGCAACAGGTGGTGCTCACCGTGCCGGCGTCGTTCGACGAAGTGGCGCGCGAGCTGACGGTCGCGGCCGCGGCGCGCGCCGGGCTCGCGCGCGTCGTCCTGCTCGAAGAGCCGCAGGCGGCCTTCTACGCCTGGATCAACGCCCACGAACGGACCTGGCAGGAGCCGCTGGCGGCGGTACGCCTGGCGCTGGTGGTCGACATCGGCGGCGGCACCACCGACTTCAGCCTGATCCGCATCGCGCACGAGGGCGAACGCCTCGGCCTCGACCGGCTGGCGGTCGGCGACCACATCCTGCTCGGCGGCGACAACATCGACGTCGCGCTCGCCCGCCTGCTCGAGCCGCGGCTGGGCGAGAAGCTCGACAGCCAGCGCTGGCAGGCGCTGACCAACCTGTGCCGCGCCGCCAAGGAGGCGCTGCTGGCCCCCGCCGCGCCGGGCGAGACGCCGATCCATCTGCCCGGGCGCGGCCGCAGCGTGGTCGGCGGCACGCTGAGCACGGCGCTGGCGCGCGACGAGGTCGAACGGCTGGTGCTCGACGGCTTCTTCCCGCTCACCGCCGCCGGCGAGCTGCCGCGCAAGACCGCGCGCGCCGGACTGCAGGAATGGGGGCTGCCGTTCGCCGCCGAGGCGGAGGTGTCGCGTCACCTGGCGGCGTTCCTGCGCCAGCACGCCGGCGATCGCCTGCCCGATGCACAGGGCGCCGCGGCGGAGCCGCTCGGCTTCCCCGATGCCGTGCTCTTCAACGGCGGCGCGCTGACGCCGCCCGTCATCCGCGATCGCCTGTGCGCCCTGCTGGCCAGCTGGAACGGCGGGCGCGCGCCGCGCGTGCTGGAGAGCGGCAGCCTCGATCTCGCCGTCTCGCATGGCGCGGCGTACTACGGCCTGGTGCGGCGCGGCCTCGGCGTGCGCATCGGCGGCGGCAGCCCGCGCGCCTATTTCCTCGGACTGGCGCCCGGCGCCGATCTGCCGGCCGACGCGATCGACACGGTCTGCCTGGTGCCGCGCGGTCTGCACGAGGGCGAGGAAATCGAGATCGCCACGCCGGCCTTCACCGTGCGCGCCAACCAACCGGTCAGCTTTCCGCTGTTCGCCTCGAGCACGCGGCTCGGCGACGCCGCCGGCCAGGTGCTGCGTGCGCCGCGCCACACGTTGAGCGAGTTGCCGCCGATCCGCACCGTGCTGCGCTTCGGCAAGAAGCTGACGGCGGCGCAGCTGCCGGTGCACATCCTGGCCAAGCTCACCGAGGTCGGCACGCTCGAGGTCTGGTGCCGCTCGCTGACCACCGAGCACCGCTGGCGGCTGCAGTTCGGGCTGCGCGACCAGCGGCGCGACGACGGCGACGGAGATGAACCGGCCAGCGAGTCGCCGGCCGAGCTGGCGGTCAGCGACGAGCGCCTCGCCGCCGCCGTCGAGGTCGTGCGCGCCGTCTTTCCGCCCGGCGAGTCAGCCGCGGGCGGCGATCCGGTCGGCCTGGTGCGCAGGCTCGAAACGGCGCTCGACGCCGGCAAGGACGCCTGGCCGCTGGCCGTCATCCGCGCGCTCTGGGATGCGCTGCTCGACGGTCAGCGGGCGCGCGGCCTCGACCAGGCGCACGAGGCGCGCTGGCTCAACCTGTGCGGCTTCCTGCTGCGGCCCGGCTTCGGCCACGAGCTCGACGATTGGCGCATCCAGCAATTGTGGAAGCTCTACTCGCAGGGGCTGCGTTTCCCGCGTGCGACGCAGTGCCGGGTCGAGTGGTGGAGCGTCTGGAAGCGCATCGCCGGCGGGCTGAGCCGCGCCCAGCAGATGGAGCTTTTCAACCAGACCGCGCCCTATCTACTGCCGCGGCTGCGCGGCCGGCTGAAAGACAAGCGCGCCAGTGCCGGCCCGCAGGAGGTGCGCGAATACTGGCAGTTGCTGGCCAGCTGCGAGCGCCTGGCGCCGGAGGCCAAGCAGGAGCTCGGTGCGCAGCTGCTGCCGTCGATCGCCAAGGGCAAGGCCACCGATGCCGAGATCTGGGCCCTCGGTCGCTTCGGCGCGCGCGCGCCGTTCCATGGGCCGCTCAACTGTGTCGTCGGCCGCGCCGCGGTCGAGACGTGGGTGGCCGCGCTGCTCGACGGCCAATGGAACCGTCCCAGCAGCGTGAGCTTCGCCCTGGTGCAACTGGCGCGCTGCGTCGGCGACCGCGAGCGCGACCTCGACGAACCCCTGCGCCACCGCCTCGCCGCGCGCCTGCGC
>JBOHWA010000920.1:0-9867 GCA_050735855.1 Binatia bacterium | reverse complement strand
TCGCCGCGGTGCTGGCCTATGCCGTGGCGGCGATCGCCTTCACCTGGCCACTGGCCGCGCGTCTGACGCACGAGCTGGCGGGCAATGCCGTCGACATCTGGATCGTCCCCTGGGACACCTGGTGGGTCGGCCGCAGCCTGCGCGCCGGCGCCAGCCCGTTCTTCACCCGCGAGCTCTACTTCCCGGCCGGCACCAGCCTCGTCTTCCACACCCTGCTGCTGCCCGGGACAACATGGGCGGCGCTGACCGGGTCGTTGCTGTCGCCGCTGACCTACGACAACCTGCTGATCCTCGGCGGCCTGTTCAGCTCGGCCCTGGCGGCCTATGCCCTCGCCGTCGCGCTGACCGGCTCTCCCCCGGCCGCGTTCCTGGCCGGGTTGCTCTACGGCTTTACGCCGAACCGACTCGACCAGGCGCGCGCTCACCCCGATTGCGTGCTCGGCCTCTGGCTGCCGCTCATGCTGCTCGGTGCCGTCTGGATGCTGCGCGCCGAGACGCGCCGCCGGCGCGCCACCGGCGCCGCCCTGGCCGCCGTCGCCGCCGGCCTCGGCCTGTTGTCACGGCCGGCCTACACCTTCGCCGGCTTCTATCTGATCGCGGCACTGACGTTGCTCCAGCCACTCGCCGGTGTCCGACTGCGGCGCCTGCCGGCGCTCGCCTGGTGCGCCGCGATCGGCGCCGGCGCGCTGCTGGTGATCGCTCCGTACACCCTCGCGGTGGCGCGTGCCTGGCCACCGCCGCCGCCGGGGGCGGGCTACGAAGTCGAGTACGCCAACGCCGCGATCAGCCTCGAGCGCTTCGTCGTGCCGCCGATCGCCAGCACGCTGTGGGGCGGGCTGGCGAACCGCTTCGATCCGCAGGCATCGGTGACCGCCCGCGCCGGCAAGGTCGCGTTTCTCGGCTACGGACTCCTGCTGCTGCTCGCCGGCGGCGCGCTGGTGGCGCGCCGCGAGCCCGCGTGGTGGTTCTGGCTGACCGGCGGCGTGGCGTGTGCCGCGCTGTCGCTCGGCCCGTCGGTGCAGCTCTGGGGCCGCGCGACGGGGGTCGCCCTCCCCTATGCAGACCTGCCGTTGCTCGCGCTGGTGCGCGCGCCGAACCGACTCGTGCCGGCCGCGGTGCTGTGCTTCGCCCTCGCCGTCGCCGTGGCCTGGACGCGATGGGTGCGGCGTCACCCCCGCAGCGCATGGTTGACCGCGCTGGTCGGTCTCGGTCTGGCGCTCGACATGGCGATGGTGCCCTTCCCGACCACCCGCCCGGCGCCGTCGCCGTTCTACGCCCAGCTGGGCGATTCCACCGAACGCTTCGGCCTGGTCGAGGTGCCCAGCGTGCACAACCTCCACGACACGCTGTACCTCTACTACCAGACCATCCACGGCAAGCCGCTGCACGCCGGACACGTCTCGCGCCCGGATCCCGCCGCCACCGCCCGGCTCGGCGCGGTGCCGCTGTTGGCGGCGATCCGCGACGCCGGACAGGGCCTGCCACCCGCCGCCCTGCACGACGCTGCCGGCGCGCTGCGCAACCTCGAAGCGCAGGGGTTCCGCTACCTGCTCTTCCACACGCGCTTCGACGAGCATCCGCGCTTCCGCGGGCTCAACGCCGGCGAGCAGGCGATCCTGGCGCAGGTCGCGCCGCTGCTCGGGCCGCCGGCCTACGAGGACGAGTCTCTGATCGCCTACGATCTGCGCCGCGCGCCCGCCTCGACTCCGTGAGCGCGACAACGCGCGTCCACTGGCGTCTCCGTCCGCGGTTCAGCGGTCGTAGCCGAGCATGCGCAGGCGTTCGCGGAACTCCGGGCTGATCGGCAGTTCGGCCCCGTCGCCGCGCACGGGGTGGTCGCGCAGCCAGGTGACGAGCGCCGATCGGGCCCGACCGACGACATCCGGGTGCCGCGCCGCCACGTCGTTCACCTCAGCCGGATCGGCGCGCAGGTCGTACAGGACGTCGGCGGCACCGGGCACGATGAGCAGCTTCCAGTCGCGGCTGCGCACGGCGTAGCGGCCTTCGCCGAGCGTCGGCTTCACCACCGGGACGCCGGCGACCGAGCGCAGCCCATCGGCGATGTGGCGGCGGTGCTCGACGACCTCAGGCAGCGGCAACGGATGCTGCACGACGGTGAAGCGGTCGCGGTCGTCGGCCGCGAACACGCCGCGCGTGCCGAAGGCCTCCGGCACGTCGACGCCAGCCAGCGCCAGGAGCGCCGGCGCGATCTCGACGTGCTCGACCAGGCCGCGGCGGCGCACCCCGGCGGGTACGGCCGGCGGATAGCGCACGATCAGCGGCACGCGCGCCGCGCCCTCGTAGAGGCAGGTGGCGTGCTCGAAGAAGATGCCGTGCTCGAAACACTCGCCGTGGTCGGCGGTCAGCGCCACGACGGTATCGTCGAGCGTGCCGCTGGCGCGCAGCCCGTCGAGCAGGGCCCCGACGGCGGCGTCGGTGGCGCGGATCTCGCCATCATACAGCGCCTTGGCGCGCTCGAACATCGGCGCCGACAGATCGCCGCCGTTCTGCTCCGCCGCGGTCGAGAGCGTCCACCAGCTGACCTGCGTCACCTGCGCCAGGGCTGCGCTCTCGGCCGGCGGGACGAACGCCGCCGGTGGTTCGTAGGGCAGGTGCGGGTCGAAGATGTGGACCCAGAGGAAGAATGGCGCGCCGCCGGCGCGCTGTTGCAGCCAGGCTGTGGCGCGCTGAACCAGATCGGCGGCGAGGCCGCGGCCGCCGGCGGCCGGCGCGTCGAAGTGGTCGAAGCCGCGCGCCACACCGGAATCGAGATTGAGCAGCCAGACGGAGGCGAAACCGGCGGTGGCGTAGCCGGCCTCGCGCAACACCTCGGGCAGCGTCGTGACATCGGCCGGCAGGCTGGCGGCGTTGTGCACGACGCCGTGCTGGCGCGGCGCCAGGGTGGTGAAGATCGAGAAGTGCGCCGGGCGGGTCATCGGCATCGGACACACGGCGTCCTCGAACAACGTGCCCTCGGCGGCGAGGCGATCGATGTGCGGCGTGCCGGCGGGCCCGCCGTAGCACCCGAGGCGGTCGGCGCGCAGCGTGTCGAGGGTGATCAGGAGCACG
This sequence comes from Binatia bacterium, assembly GCA_050735855.1. Classification (GTDB taxonomy): domain Bacteria; phylum Desulfobacterota; class Binatia; order HRBIN30; family CADEER01; genus JBOHWA01. The sequence goes on along the minus strand of JBOHWA010000920.1, from coordinate 6,798 downwards.
TTCGGCCGCGCCCCGCCGCCACCGACCAGCTGCCAGGCGCCGAACGCCCCGCCGCATGCCACGGCCACCACGGCCACCCAGCGAATTCGAGACACGGTCCGCCAGTCTCGCCATGCGTGCGACCAAACGCAACCGGCGACACGCGACCGGCGCGGACATCGCGGCCGGCGCAATCGATACGGAGCGGGCGCTCAGTCCTTCAATCGAAAGACACGGATGTCCGCATCGTCATGGATCGGCGTACCGGCGGCCGTGGTCAGGCGATCCGAGATCGCCTCCATCGTCGCGCGCGCCACACCGGAGGCTGGATCACAGCGCCGCAGCGCATGGTGGCCGGCCTGCGGCCCGAGCGCCGCGGCGCAGGCCGCCAGCACGTCGTCGACGCGGTCCATGTGCAGCACGACCGTACCGAAGCCGAGCCGGCGCAGGTGCGCGACGTCGAGCGCCGCCGCCGCGTCGGGCCCGAGCAGCGCCAGCGGCCCGAGGACGGGATCGCGCTGCACCACCTCGACCACCGGCGGCGCCACCGAGACGTAGCCGCCGGCGATCGGGCGGCCGTGCACCGTCTGGTAGGCTTGGTTGATCGCCGTCGAGCCGCCGAAGCCGAACGGGATGTCGAGCACCGCACCGGCCTGCGGATCGCGCGCTAGCACCTCGAGATAGGACGGGAAGCTCACGCGCTGCACCGGGTACGGCAGCCAGGCGTACTCGAACAGCACCAGTGCGACGGCCAACGGGGCCAGCCAGCGCCGCCGGCCACCGGCGCTGAGCCGTGCCGTCCCCGCCGCCGCCAGCACGGCCAGTGCCAGCATGGTGACGACGATGAAACGATGCGCGTGGCGCAGGGTCTGCAGCAGCGGCAGCGCCGCGAACCAGGCGTGCGGCAACGTCAGGTCGATCGTCGTGCCGGCGATCAGCGGGCGCGTCCCGCAGGCGAGGATGAAGAACACCACCCCGGCGACCAGCCACGCCTGCAGGCGGCGCGTCGTGCGGACCAGGGGCCAGGCAGCGCACGCCAGCAGCAGCGGGATCCAACCGAGGTAGTCGTAGAACGCGACCGCCGGGTTGCTGCGATGGGCGCGGTGATAGCCGCGCGTCAGCCCACCGAAGAGCGGATGGAAATCCGGCGGCAGGAGCAGAAACGCCAGGTCGATGCCGCGGTCGTCGCGGAACGGTTTGACCATCTCACCGCCACCGGCCAGCGCGCTGAGCAGCGGCAGCATGAACGGCCCGGCAAGCGCCGCGGCGACCAGCGCCGCGACGCCCAGGCCGGACGCGATGCGCGCCACCCCCGCCGCCCCGGCGCGCCGCGGCGGCGCCAGCTCGAACCCGCCCAGCAGCGGCAGCAGCAGGAGGAGGAACACGGCGTAGTGCTGCGCGGCGAGGACCGTCGCCGCCAGGCACAGGCCGAGCGCCACAGCGTTGCGCGCCCCGCCGCGGCGCAGCGCGCGCAGGAAGAAGAGGCAGGCGAGCGGCAGCACGCCGATGGTGGCCAGGTTGAGATGCTCGATCAGCTCCTCCATCTGGTGTGGATAGAAGGCGAAGATCACCCCGGCGACCAGCGCGGCGCGCGCATCGCCGACCAGCTCACGGGCCAGCAGGTAGGCAGCGAATCCGGCCAGCGTCAGCGCCGCCAGGATCGCCGTCCCGTACGCCGCCACCGGGCCGAACAGGGTGTTGATCGGCAGGAAGGCGAGCTGGTTGAGCTCCGAATGCGTATGGAACGCCAGCGGCGCACCGTACGGATGGAAGAGCAGATCGGTCGTGTAGGGACTCTGACCGCGTTCGAGCAGCGCCGTCTTCCACCACCAGAAGTTCCACAGGTTCTGCCACAGATCGGCGCGCCCGAGCGGCAGATGGGTCGACAGATGGCGCGCCAGCGGCCAGGTCATCACCACCGCCAGCCCGGCAAACAGCAGCAGCGCACGCCGATGGGACATCACCGTCATCGCTCCTGACTAGCGCGACGACTCCAGGTAGCCCAGGCTGCGCAACTTCTCGACCACGCCGGGCGGCAGCTCGGTCACCATGGTCGGCGCAGCGTGCGCGGCGCCGTCGGCCCGCAGGGCCGCCGCGGCGCGGCGCAGGTCGGCCGTGGTGTCGGGGCGTTCGGCGGCCAGGTCGTGGCGTTCGCCGGGGTCGGCCGCCAGATCGTAGAGGCGCGCGCCGGTCGGCGATTCGATCAGCTTGTGGTCCCCGTCGATCAGGGTCCACTCCTCGATCGTGCCGGCGAAGTGGCCGCGCTCGGTCAGCGCCTGGGTGGCGAACTCGCCGGCGAAGATGCGGCGCCCGGGCAGCCCGGGCAGCGGCGGCAGCGCGGCGAAGTCGAGCAGCGCCGGCAGCAGATCGATGGCGCGCGTCAGCGCCGTCACGCGGGCCGGCCCGGCCGGCTTGAGACCGCGCGGGAATTTGACGATCAGCGGGACGCGCACGATCTCCTCCCACAGCGCATGGCCGTGCGCGTAGCCGCGGTGGTCGTAGAGCTCCTCGCCGTGGTCGGCGGTGATGATCAGCAAGGTGTCGTCGTAGCGGCCGGCGGCGCGCAGGCCGGCGACGAGGCGTGCCACCACCTGCTGGTCGACCTGGCGCAAGCGGGCCTCGTAGATCAGGTGGAGGAACGCGATGTCCGGCGGTTGCAGCGTCGCCTGGCCGCCGCGCAGCCGGTCGCACATCGCCGGCCCGGTGAAGTCGACGCCCGCGGCCTGGCGCGCGGCTTCGTCGTACGGCGTGCCGTAGCGTGCGATGTACTCGGCGTCGCGGGTCGGCGGGCGGAACGGCTGATGGCAGCCGCGGAGGTGCAGGTAGCCGAACACGCGGCCGGGGGCGCGCAGGCCGGCGAGCAGCCCGTCGACGGCGTCGGCGTCGCTGCGGTGCGCGGCGCGGCCGGTGGCATACTCGTCGAAGCCGCGCGCGAAGCCGTAGGCCGGTTGCGGATGGTGGTTGCGCACGGCGGCAATCGTGCGAAAGCCGGCCGCCTGGAACTGCTCGGCCAGCGTCGGCAGGCGCGCGTCGAGCGTCTGGGTCGCGAACTGCGCGCCGCCCGGCAGGGCTCGATAGTCGCCGGTGATGCCGTGCTGGTGGACGAAGCGGCCGGTGAACAGGCTGGCGACCGACGGCTTGGTCCAGGCGCCCTGCACGTAGTGACGGGTGAAGGTGACGCCGTCAGGATCGCCGGCCAGCGCGTCGAGGTGCGGCGTCGTCGCGCGCCCGAACCCGTAACAGCCGAGCTTGTCGGCCCGACAGGCGTCGAGCACGACGATCAGCACGGTGAGATCGCGCGGCAGGGCGCGCGCCGCCGGCGTCCCCTGATCGCGACAGCCGGCGGCGAGCAGCGCCACCAGCGCCGCCGCGACGACGCGGCGGCTCACGGCGGCACCGGCTCGGTCAGCGCCGCGCCGGTGCCGAAGGCGAACAGCGCGCAGGCGGCGATCGGGGTCAGCGCGGCGAGGACGAACATCGGCCGGTAGCCCCAGTGCTCGGCAACCACGCCGAAGGCGAAGGCGCTGCTGGTCACGCCGAGGCTGAAGGCGCCGTTGAACAGCGCTTGCGAGCGGCCGAGCTGGGCATCGCTGACCAGGTCGACCAGGAAGGCGTGCAGGGTCGGATAGCTGAGGCCCTGCGCGGTGCCGAACAGGAGGCCGGCGGCGAACAGCGCCGGCCGGCTGTGCACGAAGGCCAGCGCGCCGATCGAGACACCGAGGGCGAGCAGCGTGGGCACGATGACACGCCGCCGGCCAAGCCGATCGGAGAGGCCGGCGCCGACCATGCGGGTCAGAATGGCGCTGCCGGTATAGGCGAGGAAGAAGAAGCCGACGCGGCCGAACTGCTCGCTGGTGACGTAGGTCGGGATGAACGTCATCACCGTGCCGAAGCCCATCCCCGCCAGCGTCATGGTGCCGCCGACCATCCAGTGGATCGGCCGCAGGCGGCGTTGCGCGTGGCTGGCACCGGCGCCGCGCGCCGTGCCCGGGGCCGGCAGGCCGAACGACAGCCCGAGCACGATCAGCGTGTACGCCATGGTGACGACGAACAGCGCGTCGAAGCCGCCGCGGTGCACGATCTCCTCGCCGAGGATGGGCGCGATGGCGTGCGTCAGCAGCGTCGACAGGCCGAAGAGGCCGAGGGCCTGGGCGCGCCGGCTGCGCGGCGCGAGCTCCGCCGCGAAGGTGGTGCTGGCGGTGAAGGCGGCGGCGAAGGCGACGCCCTGCAGCATGCGCAGGGCGAACAGCAGGGGCCCGACGCGGTCGACGTACAGAAATCCGGCCGAGGCTGCGGTCATACCGCAGGCACCGAGGACCAGGAAGAGCCGCCGGCCGAAGCGGTCGATGCTCAGCCCGACCAGCGGCAGGACGATCAGCGACGCCAGCCCGGCGCAGCCCATCACCGCGCCGATGACCGACTCCCCGCCGCCCAGCGCGCGGATGTGCAGCGGCAGCAGGAAATACGAGGCGAAATTGAGAAAGAAGAAGAAGTTCGCCGCCATGACCAGCACGAAGGCGCCGGAGAACAGGGGCGGTCGACTCGGCACCCAGGCTGGCTACCTGGCGCGGCGCGGTGGCACAAGTGGGCGGACGAGCGACGTGACCGGTGACCGGGCTTTGCCCAATAGATCGAGCCAAGCCGCTCAATCCATTGCTGCAGCGACAGCGAGGGTCCCTTCCCCCCTTGCGGGGGAAGGAGCGGATGGGGGGGTGCTTGAGCCCCATCGCTTACTTTGTCGCGGACTTCCCCCCATCCTGTCCTTCCCCCGCAAGGGGGGGAAGGGACCTCGGGATCAGCGCCTGAGAATCGATATCCGGTGCACCCGCCGCGACGGACGGAGTGTTTGGGCAAAGCCCGGTGACCGGTCACTGATCGGAGAGAGACGGGACTGGTTGCCGGTGACCCTTACCACCGGGGATCGGTCACCGATCACTCGATCACTGGTTACCGGTCACGCCGCTTCCCCCGCCATTGCCAAGCCGCGGCGTTCGTCGCACGATGCCCGACGATGGATGTGTCGCCGACATGCGCCGTTGGCTGAGCGGCGGGCTGGTTCTGTGTGTTGCCAGCATGGCTGCCGCCGGGGCCCCGCGCGACGGGGATCGTTTCGTCAACACGGCCGGACCGCGTCCGCTGCCGGGGTTGTTCCAGATGTCGGGCTTTCTCGCCGGCAAGGCGTGGGCCTCGATGATCGGGCGCGGCGATGGGGCGCGCCTGGTGCCGTTCGACCGCGCGGCGATGGCGCACAATCCGAGTGTCACCTGGATCGGCCATGCGAGTTTTCTGGTGCGCATGGACGGCGTCACATTTGTCACCGACCCGATCTTCTCCGAGCGTGCCAGCCCATTGTCGTTCGCCGGCCCGCAGCGGCTGGTCGCCCCGGGCATTCCGCTGGAGGCGCTGCCGCCGCTCGACTTCGTGCTCGTCTCGCACGACCACTACGACCACCTCGATCTCCCCTCGATCGCCGCGCTGGCGCGCCGCGGCGTGACGTTCTTCGTCCCGCTCGGCCTGGGCGACTTGGTGCGCAGCGTCGGCGGCACCGCGGTCGAGCTCGACTGGTGGGGCGAGCGCCAGGTCGGCCGCGTGCGCGTCGTCTGCGTGCCGGCACAGCACTTCTCCGGCCGCACGCTCACCGACACCAACAGCACGCTGTGGTCCGGCTGGGTGGTGAGCGGCCCGAGCCGGCGCTTCCTGCACGCCGGCGACACCGGCTATTTCCCCGGCTTCACCGAGATCGGCGCGCGCCTCGGTCCATTCGATCTCGCCGCGCTGCCGATCGGCGCCTACGATCCGGCCGGTATCATGCAGTTCGTCCACATGAACCCTGAGGAGGCCGTGCAAGCCGCCCTCGACCTGCGCGCCGCGGTCGCCGTCGGCATGCACTACGGCACCTTCGACCTCACCGAGGAGCCGCTCGACGAACCGCCGCGCCGCTTCCACGCCGAAGCGACGCGGCGCGCGCTGACGCCGGTGGCCGCGTGGACGATGGACGTCGGCGAAACGCGCCGTTGGTAGACGTGGAGGGCGCCGGGCCCTCGGCGCCGGGGGAGGTTCGGGTGGGGCGACCCCCTGCTCCACCCCCGACGCCGAGGGCCCGGCGCCCTCCACGAAGCCCCCAACCCCACCCCTGGCGCCGAGGGCCCGGCGCCCTCCACGAAGCCCCTACCCCACCCCCGGCGCCGAGGCCCTCCAGCGGTCACGGCTTCTTCGGTTCCACCGCCGCGGCGCGTTTGATCGTGCCGCTGCCGAAGCGGGCGGTGACGCGGTCGACGGCCTGGGCGACACGGCGGTGGCGGTCGTCGGCGGCGGCGAACAGGCCGAGTTGGCGCTCGCCCTCGAAGACGGAGACCGAGACGCCGACCAGTCGGATCGCCTGGCGCGTCTGATCGGCCTTGGCGAGCAGCGCGCGCGCCGCCGGCCACAGCGCCTCGGTGGTGTCCGCCGGGGCGGCGAGCGCCGCCTGCCGGGTGACGGTGGCGAAGTCGGCGGTGCGCAGCTTGACGTGCACCACCTGGCCGAGCGCTCCGGCGCGGCGCAGGCGCTGCGCGACCTCCTCGACCAGCTCGAGCAGCGTGCGCTCGACCGCGGCGCGGTCGGGCTCGTCGCTGGCAAAGGTCGTCTCGCGGCCGATCGACTTGCGCTGCAGATCGGGCACCACGGCGCGGCCGTCGCGGCCGCAGGCGAGGGCATGGAAGTGCTGGCCGAGGTTGGGGCCGAAGGTCTCGACCAGCCGCGCCAGCGGCAGCCGCGCCACGGCGCCGATCGTCGCCGCGCCGAGGGCACGAAAGCCATCCAGCGCGCGCGGTCCGGCGC
>JBOHWA010000919.1:0-4752 GCA_050735855.1 Binatia bacterium | reverse complement strand
CGTCGAGCACGCGCGCGCCGCAGGCAGCGGCGATGGCAACGGTGTCGTCGGCGCTGCCGCCGTCGACCACGATCACCTCGCACACGCCCGGCGCGCGCGCGCTGGCGAGGGCCGCGGCGATCTGCGTCGCCTCGTCGAGCGCCGGCACGATAATCGAGATGTCCATCGGCCTGCCGTTTCACCACAGCAGCGCGGCGAGGGCCACCGGGGGTGCCGGTTGCCCACAGTCGCCTCCCACCGCCACCCCGGCGCCGAGGGACCGGCGCCCTCCAGTTGCCTTGCGCGGCGGGGGTGGCCTATCTCGAGCGCATGCGGGTCGAGGCCAACGGCATCCAGATCAACTATGAGCAGGAGGGCAGCGGCACGCCGCTCGTCCTGACGCACGGGCTGGGCGACGATCTGCACTTCTGGGATCGGGTGGTCGCGCCGCTGGCGCAGCAGCACAGCCTGCTCTGTTGGGACGTGCGCGGCTTCGGCGTCAGCGACAAGCCGGCCGGGCCGTACAGCCCGGAGCTGTTCGCCGCGGATCTCGCCGCCCTGCTCGACCGCCTCGAGCTCGAGCGGGTGCATCTCGGTGGCATCTCGATGGGCGGGGTGATCGCGCAGCGCTTCGCGCTCGATCACCCGGGCCGCGTGCGATCGTTGCTCCTGGTCAGCACCTCGAGCGAGATCGCGGCGCGCGGCACGGCCAACTGGCAGCGGCTGGCCGACGCCGTCGAGCAGCGCGGCTTCGGCAGCGGGGCGCGCGATGCGTCGCGCTCGTTCGCTCCCACCTTCGCCGCGCGCCATCCCGAGATCGTAGCCGCCGCGGGCGAGCAGACCGCCAGCAACGAGCCGCTGGCGTATGCCGCGGCCGCGCGGGCAATGAGCGCCTACCACTGGACGGGGGAGCTGGCGCGGGTGCGCGTCCCGACCCTCATTCTTCAGGGCCTCGACGACCAGCTCACCCCGCCGGGCGGCTCGGTCAAGATGAGCCGGGTGCTGCCCGGCGCCCGCCTCCTCATGCTGCCCGGCACCGGGCACAACCTGCCGCTCGAGCAGCCGACGTTCTTCACCGCGGCGGTGTTGGGGTTCACGGCCGCGGTCGACGCGTGCACAGACCTGGCCGGCTAGTTTGGGGTGCGGGGAGATCCTTCCCGCACCCCAACGCCCAAATGTATTGAGCCTGCCGTCTCGGTTTGGTACCTTTCGGGCATCAACCGCGCGGTCGGCCGCGCGCCGTGCTCGTCGATGCGCTCAGGTCGAACCGCTGCCATTCTTGCCGCCTTCTTTTGCCTGGCAGCGCTGTGCCCAGCGGCGGCGGCCGAGCCGGCCGCCTTGGGCGACTCGACCACGCGCGAGGCGCAACGCCTGGCGACCAAGGCGATCGAGTGTCTGAACCGCGGCGAGGACGCATCTGACGAGGTCGTCAAGGAACGCGCCTATCGCGAGGGCCTCGGCTACGCCGAGCGGGCCGTCGCCCTGGACGATGCCAACGCCGACGCGCACTTTGCCATTTTCGGCAATCAGGGGCGGCTGCTGCTGCTCGAGGGCGTCACCCCCAATCCGATCAGCCTGTTGCAGGTCAACCGCGACCTCGAGCGGGCGTTGGAGCTCGACCCCAACCACACCGACGCCCTGGCCGCCAAGGGCGGCCTGTACCGCCAGCTGCCGTGGGTGCTCGGCGGCAGCCTGTCGCTCGCCGAGACCTGCCTGACCAAGGCCATCGCCCTCGATCCGGAGGCGGTCAGCGCGCGCATCGAGCTCGCCGCCACCTACCGCGACATGGGGCACCCGGAGCGCGGCGTCCCGCTGCTGCAGACCGCCGCCGCGATCGCCGAGCGCCAGGGCAAGCGCCGCCAGCTCGGCCAGGCCAAGCACCTGATGGACGAACTCGGCGCGCGGGCACCAGCGATCAGTTCGCAGCCCCAATTGCCCTGATCAGAACGAGCTCAACGCGAAGTCGCGAAGACGCGAAGCGGGCATCGCTGATTGTGGGCGGTGGGATACTCACAGCGGCAATCAGGATCCGGTCGACCTCCGCGAACTTCGCGTCTCCGCGTCTTCGCGTTGAAGCCTTTTCTTCCGTCAGGCGTGCACACTCTCGGGCTCGCAGGGCCGCGCGCACTCGAGCTGGATGGTGACGTGGCCGATGTCGAAGTCGGTCTCCAGCAGGCCGCGCATGCGGGCCAGCACTGCTTCGCCGTCGGCGCTCGGGTCGATGACAGCGTGCGCCGACAGCGCGTAGCGGCCGGTGGTGAGGGTCCAGACGTGCAGGTCGTGCACCCGGCACGCGCCGCCGGCGGTCTCCAGGGCACCGCGCAGCGTGTCGATGTCGATGTGCGGCGGCACCGCCTCCATCAGGATGTCGAGCGATTCGCGCACCAGGTTCCAGGCGCTGAACAGCACCAGGACGCTGATCACGCAGGCCGCGATGGCGTCGGCGGGGTACCAGCCGGTGACCATGATCACCAGCGCGGCGACGATGGCGCCGAGCGAGCCGAGCAGATCGGCGATGACGTGCAGGAAGGCGGCGCGCAGGTTGAGGCTGCTGCCCTCGCTCGGGTGCAGCAACCAGGCGCAGAGCAGGTTCACCGCCAGGCCGATGGCGGCGATGATCAGCATGCCTTCGACGCGCACCGGCGCCGTACTGGTCAGCCGTTCGAGCGCCTCGCGCACGATGAAGATGACCGCCAGGCAGAGCGCCACGCCGTTGGCCAGCGCGGCGAGGATCTCGGCGCGGTGGTAGCCGAAGGTCTTCTGCGTGTTCGGCGGGCGGGCGGCGATCCACAGGGCGAAGAGCCCCAGCCCGAGGGCGGCGACGTCGGTCAGCATGTGCACCGCGTCGGACATCAGCGCCAGGCTGTTGGTCAGCCAGCCGCCGACGAACTCGACGACGCAGAACACGGCGGTGAGCGCCAGCGCCCACCCGAGGGCGCGCCGGTCGTGGGAACGTTCGTGCATCGCCGCCGACTCTATGCCGCTCACTCCGCGTATTGCACGATCGAGTACGCCGCGCACGGCGCCAGCCGCCGGCGCCCGTGCAGGAAGGCGAGTTCGATGATGAAGGCGCACTCGACGATCTCGGCCTCCAGCCGCGTCGCCAGCGCGATCGCCGCGCTGGCGGTCCCGCCGGTGGCGAGCAGGTCGTCGACGATGAGCACGCGCGCCGACTGGCCGAAGGCGTCGCGGTGGATCTCCAGCCTGTCGCTGCCGTACTCGAGGTCGTACTCGGCCGCGTAGGTCTCCGACGGCAGCTTGCCGGGCTTGCGCACGATGGCGAAGCCGACGCCGAGCGCGTAGGCGAGCGGGGCGCCGATGATGAAGCCGCGCGACTCGACGCCGAGGACGACGTCGATCGTGCCGCGGTAGCGCTCGGCCAGATGGTCGATCGTCCAGCGCAGCGCCGGCCCGTCGGAGAGCAGCGGCGTCAGGTCCTTGAACAGGATGCCCGGCTTGGGAAAGTCGGGAATGTCGCGAATGTACGTGCGCAGATCCATCTATCCTCCTCCCGCCCGCGTGCCGGCCCCGTGGGTCTCCGTTCCGCGCGCCTGCAGGCGCGGCGGTAGGAACTGCAGCGGATCGTACGCGACGTTGTCCTTGCGAACTTCGAAGTGCAGGTTGGGTCCGGTCGTGCGGCCGCTGCGCCCGACGCTGGCGATCAGCTCGCCGGCGCGCACGCGCGCCCCTTGCCGGGCGTGGTGGCGGTCGTTGTGAGCGTACACCGTGACGTAGCCCCGCGCATGCCGCAGGATGATCAAATTGCCGTAGCCAGGTAAAGTGCCGAGATAGACCACCTCGCCGGCCGCCGCGGCGCGCACCGGCGCCCCGATCGGCGCGGCGATGTCGATGCCGTCGTGCGGGTTGCCGTCGCGCGGACCGAAGCCGGAGGTCACCGGACCCGCTGCCAGCGGCCACGCCAGGCGCGGGGCATCGGGCGGGCGGGTGCGCAGCGCGGCGCGTTCGAGCGGCGCCAGCGCGACCATGTCGACCACCGGCACGCGCAGGGGCCGCGGCGCGCCGGGAATCCACAGCCGCTGCCCGCTGGCGATGCGCGACGCGTCGCGCAGGTCGTTGGCCGCCGCGATCTCTTCGTACGGCACGCCATAGGTGGCCCCGATGCGCGCCAGCGTCTCGCCCGGGCGCACCTGATGGTAGACCTTGCGCGCGCCACATGCCGCGGCGAACACCGCCACCACCACCACCACGAGCCATTGCCACCGCTCCACGCCACCTCCCCCAACGGCGTGACCGGTGACCAATGAGGGGTGTCGGAATCCTACTGGTCACGGGTCACCGGGCTTTACCCAATCACTCGGAAGAACCAACAACGGATTACGCGGATTAAACGGATTTCACGCAGTAGGGCTCAGAAATCCGTTTGATCCGCGCAATCCGTTGTTGCCTTCTGCTTTCTTGGGCAGAGCCCGGTCACCGGTCACGCCTTTTCTTCAAACCTCCCAGCCGTGGCGGCCGATCAGCTTCACGAAGCGGCAGCCGCCCAGGTAGTCCTCGCGGAAGCCCTGTTCGGTGCGCCAGATGCGCACCAGCTCCTGTCCGTCGTCGCCGCCGATCGGCAGCACCATGCGGCCCATCAGGCGGAGCTGCTGCAGCGGCGCGCGCGGAATCTCGCGCGCCGCGGCGGTGACCAGCACGGCGTCGAACGGCGCCTGTTCCGGCCAACCGTCGTTGCCGTCGCCGACGTGCACCTGGACGCGGTCGCCGACCGCGACCGCGCGCCGCCGCGCCGCCGCGGCCAACGCCGGCAGGCGC
>JBOHWA010000918.1:0-4153 GCA_050735855.1 Binatia bacterium | reverse complement strand
GGCCGGTGGTCAGCGAGCTGCTGCCGAGCCCGGCCGACGCCGGCAAGCTGATGCACGAGCGCGCCGCGGTCAAGGGCGCCGAGAAGCTGATCCTCAGCGTCGACGGCGGCAGCGAGTTCTACGATCTGGGGCGCGATCCCGGCGAACGGCAGAGCGACGGCTCGCCCGCCGCCGGTCTCGACCTGCGCACGCAGCTGCAGGATTTCCGCCGCCTGATGACCCGCGCTGCGCCGGCCGACTCCGTGCCGCTCGACGCCGAGACCAGGGAGCGCCTGCGCGCGCTCGGCTACGCCCACTGAGCCGGTTGCGGCACCGGGGGCCAGCTAGTATGGAGCCGCGATCATGAGCTTCAAGCAGTACCTGCGCGACGAGGTCACCAAAGGGCTCGACGAGACCTACAAGGTCGACGCCGCCTGGGCCAAGGATCATCCCGGCACGGCGTACTACGACGTCCATCTGTCGACCATCGAGCACCATGAAATGGCGGCGCCGATCTTCCGCGAGTTCATCGGCGGCGGCGGCATGAAGATCCTCGAGTCGGGCTGCGGCAGCGGCCGCTGGATGGCGTACTTCGAGAAGCTCGGCAACCAGGCCTACGGCGTCGACGACAGCTGGGGCCCGCTGCTGCTGGCGCGCGAGCACGACCCCGACATGCGCCTGATCCGCAGCAACGCGCTGGTGACGCCGTTCGCCGACAACAGCTTCGACGCGGCGCTGTCGTCCTACGTCGCCGAGCACTTCGAGGAGGGCCCCGAAGAGCTCTTCCGCGAGATCCACCGCGTGCTCAAGCCGGGCGGCATCTTCTTCGTCGTCGTGCCGTTCAACAACACCTTCCGCCGTTACCTGGTCAACCCGGTGCTGATGGCCTTCTGGAAGCTGTGGAAGTGGCGCGGCAAGGGGCTCGGCTTCACCGAGTTCCGCTACACCGAAGCCGAGATGGAGGGCTTCCTGCGGCGCACCGCGTTCGACATCGTCAAGGTGACGCCGGACGACTTCTTCCCGCCCTGGGAGAAGGGCCTGTTCTGCGACGTCTGCGACGTCGGCTGCTTCGTCGGTTACGAGCACAAGCCGCCCTACGAGTTCGGCCCGGTCGGCCGCCGCATCGCCAAGGCGTTGCGCAGCGTCAGCCCGTGGTTCACCGCCGGCGGCGTGTTCTTCGTCGCCCGCGCCCGTAAGTAGCGCGCGTCACGGCGGCGGCACCTCGTCCGGTGCCACCAGCAGGCGCGTGCCGCGGCGCCCGTTGCGCCAGGCGGCGAGTTGCGCCGGGTCGTCGACGACGAAGTACACGCGGTGCCCGTCGATGTGGTCGTCGGGATGGTAGACGGCGAACAACCCCGCCCAGCCCGGGAAGTTGATGTAGAGCAGCGGCGAGAGGAAGTAGCGGCGGTTCGGGACATAGACCGGCGCGCCGGGAGGCCGCGCCGCGGCGGCGGCGCGGATCTCGGCCAGGACCTTGTCGGCCTCCGCCCGCGCCAGGGTCATCTCGTTGATGCGCGGGGCGGCGGCGTAGCCGGCGCCCGCCAGCGCCAGCCAGAGCCCGAACAGCGCCGCCCTGACGCCCGCGTGGCGCGGCGCCCACGGGGCGAACGCCGCGCCGGCCACGCTGAGCGCCAGGGCCAGCCCGAGCGGCGCGGCGTAGTGGTAGCGCGCCGAGCGCACCAGCACGGCGCTGACTTCGCTGGAGAACAGCGCGCTGCGGCCCATGGCGATGACGCCATAGGCGGCGACCGCCAACAACAGCCCGGCGAGGATCTGCCGGCGCTGCTTGGCCGAACCGCGCACCAGGGCGAACAGGATGAGGGCGGCTAAAATGGTCAGCCCGGCGGCGGCCTTCGGGCCCGGGTACTCCGCTGGTTGGAAGTGCCCGCCCAGCACCAGCGACGCGCCGCCGACGGCGAACAGATGGGCGAGGAAGCGCACCATGCCGAACCACGACTCATCCGCCCCCTTGAATTCCGGGTCGGGCAGGTACGAGGTGATGTTGATCGCGCGCACGCCGTAGTAGAGCGGCGGCAGCGCCAGCGCCGCCACCGACAGCGCAGCGACGATGCGGCGCCGCGCCGGCGTCGCCGGCAGCAGCAGCCAGGCGACGCCGGGCATCGCCAGCGCCAGCGCGATGCCGACGCCGAAGCTGGCCCCGGCGGCCAACATCATCGCCGCCCACAGCCACGGCGCCGCGCGGCCGCAGGCGGCGCCGTCGGCGACCCGCGCCAGCTGCAGCATCACGCCGAGCATCAGCCCCGTCGCCAGCACCTGCCCGTACACTGAGTACCAGGCGAGGGCACCGGCATTGATCGGCGAGGCGCCCCACAACACGCCGCCAAAGCAGGCCAGCCACGGGCTGTGGGTGAGCCGCTGCAGCAGCGCGACAAACAACCCGACGTTGAGCAGGTGGGTGAGCAGCATGACCCACATGTAGGGCGCGGGGTCGGGGCCGAAGAGCGCGTGCAGCGCATAGAAGACGGCGTTGCAGGTGATCAGCAGATGGCTGCCGTGCGTCTTGACCAGAAAGCGCAGCAGCCCGAGGTTCTCGATCTCGTAGAGGTGCAGGAAGTCATCGCCGTGGAACTCCACGCCGAGGATCGGATGGAAGACCAGCGCGGCCGCGCCGACGGCGATCAGCCAGGGCCAGGCGGCGAGCGCCTTCACGGCAGCTCCACGACGGCGCGCCCGGGCGCGGGCGGCACCAACAGCGCCCGGCTGCGCTGTCCGTTGCGCGCCAGCGCCAGCACGCGCGGTGCGAGCTCGACGAAGTACACCTGCCGCCCCTCGACCACGTTGTCTGGAAAGTAGACGACGAACAGCGCCGCCGAGCCGGGGAACTCGTCGATATAGGTCGAGAAGTCGAAGGGCCGGTTGGCGAGGAAGACGTCGCTCCCAGGCGGCTGGCGCAGGATCGCGTCGCGCAGCGCCGCGACGCGCCCGGCGACCTGGTCGCGCACCGCTTCGTGGCAATCGATCGGCCGCCCGGCGGCGACGCTCGCGCCCAGCGCGGCGACGCCGGCCGCGAAGAGGGCCGTGCGCGCCGCCGTCTGACGCGGCCGACCGCCCGCGAGCCCCTGCAGCGCCAGAGCGAGCGCCGGCACCAGCCACAGCGGCGCCGCATAGTGATAGCGCGGCTGGCGCACCGACGGCAGGATGTTGGTGTGGAAGACGCCGCGCCCGGCGGCGATGATCGCGTAGGCTGCCAGCGCCAGCACCAGGCAGGCGGCGATCTGCCGCCGCCCGCGCGGCGGCGCAACGATGAACGCCGCGACCACCGCCGCCGCGCACGCGGCCGCCGCGGCGAGCGCGGCGGGCGTCGGATAGTCGGCCAGGGCGAACAGCGGGCCGAGGGTCAACGTCGCAGCACCGGCCGCGAGCAGATGAACGAACAGGCGCAGCGTCGAGAGCGGCGTGCGGGTGCCGAGCTCGACGACCATCGCCGACGTCCCGGCGCCGTGGCGCGCCACGTTCAACTGTTCGACGAACAGGTATCCGACCGCCAGGGCGATGACGGCGAGCGCGAAGCACACGACGATCCGGCGCCGCGCCGGCGAGGGCGGCAGCAGCAGCCAGGCCACCACCGGCATCACGGCCGTGGTGGCAATGCCGAGCGCGAAGCTGGCGCCGGCGGCGACCAGCAGCAGCGCCCAGCGCAGCGGCGCGGCCGGTGGACACGGCCGGCCGTCCGCCAGCTGCGCCAGGCGCCAGACGACCCACAGCGTACAGCTCGCGGCGAGCGCCTGACCGTAGGCCGTGTACCAGCCGAGCACGCCGACGGCCACCGGCGCGGTGCCCCACAGCGCCGCCGCGAGACAGGCGAGGCGCGGGCTCGCCGTCAGCTGGCGGACGACCTGATAGAGCAGCCACACGTTGAACAGGTGGGTCGCGAGGACGACCGCCATGGCGGTGGCGGAGTCGGCGCCGACGAGCGCATCGAGCGCCAGGAAGATCGCGTTGCGCGTGACGTAGAGATGCCCGCCCGCCATCTTGAGTAGGAAGTCCGGTCCGCTCAGATTGCGCAACTCGTAGAGGTGCAGAAAGTCGTCGGTGTGAAACTGCACCGCCAGGACCGGATAGAACGCCAGCGCGCTGGCCGCGAGCGCGAGCGCCGGCGGCCAGATGCCGCGCGCCGCCGGACGTGCGCTCATGGCGGCGCCGCGGCCGGCAC
>JBOHWA010000917.1:0-2630 GCA_050735855.1 Binatia bacterium | reverse complement strand
GCCTCGCAGGGCGAAGCGCGCTAGGGTGCGCGCCGCTGTTGGACGTGGTCCGCACACACTACGGAGGATGACGATGAAGACGGTATCGCGATGGATCGGCGCGGCCCTGCTGCTCGGCGCGAGCGCGGCGGGCGCGGCGGGATTCGAAGGAACCCTGAAGCTGCGCACGGTGTCGGTCGAGCGCGCGGCGGCGGACAAGTTGGCCAAGGGCGGCGATGTGCTGGCGATCACCCCGGCGCAGTTGCTGGCCGCGAAGGACAGCGGCGCGGTGGAGCGCGAGAGCACGGTGTACGTGCGCGGCACGACGGTGCGCATGGACACGCCGCTGGAGAAGAACAAGGACGGTTATGCGATCGTCGACGTCGACAAGGGTACGACGTGGTTCGTCGTGCCGAGCGAGAAGCGCTACATCGAATGGTCGGAAGCCGACACCAAGGCGATGACCGAGAAGATGGGGCAGGTCGAGACGATGATGAAGGAACGCATGGGCTCGCTGCCGCCCGAACAGCGCAAGCAGGTCGAGGCGATGCTGAAGAACATGAAGGGCGTGGGCAGCGGCGACGAGCCGGCCCCGCAGGTGGAGATCAAGGCGCTCGACAAGACGCAGACGGTGAACGGCATGCCGGCGACGGCGTTCGAGGCGAAGACCGGCGACGAGACGATCGTTGGCTGGATCACCCAGGAGCAGCCCGAGCTGAGCCAGGCGCTGCGCACCGTGCAGCAGAAGATGGAGAAGATGACCCCGGCGGCGCTGCGCGGGCGCCAGGCGGCGCGCAACGCGCTCAGCGCGAAGGGCTTCCCGGTGATGGTGCAGACGCTGGATCCGCAGAACTATCGGGTCGAGGAAGTCCTGGACGTGGAGGCGAAGCCGGTGTCAGCGGACCAGTTCACCGTGCCGAAGGATTTCGCCAGGACGACCGGGCGCGATGCGATGAAGAGCATGCCGCAGCAGTGAGGGCGGCGCGGCGGGCGACGAGGGTCCCCCGCCGCCTCCGCCCCCGGCGCCGACAAGCGGCGCCCTCACGGGGCGGGATGCCCGGCGGACAGTATGCTCGTCGCCAGCACGGCGCCGAGGGACCGGCGCCCTCCAGGGGTCGTGCGAATCCCGCGATGGGCACCATCCGGCGAGGTGTGGTCGCAATCGGATGGCGTAGGGGCGCGCCGACGGGCCGCCCATCGGGCGGCCCCTACGACCAACGGGCCGGTTCGGCGAGGAAGGGCTTGAGGAGGGCGTGCACGTTGGCGCGCGCCTGGATGCGGTTGCAGAGCAGGAAGGTGCCGCCGATCTTACGGTGCAGGAAGATGATCTGCGCTGGCGGGGCGCGCATGAAGCCCTTCTGGAAGGTGAGGTCCATGCCGGCGACGCGGGCGCGGGCGAGCAGGTCGTTGCTGCCGAAGTCGTAGATGCCGCGGTGGCGGAACGGCTCGCAGCCGATGAGGAACAGGTCGAGCAGTGCGTCGACGCGGTCGGCGCGCTCGTCGGCCGGGAAGAAGCCGATCTCCTGCATGACGGCGCGCAGCGCGGTGCGGTCGTCGCGCAGGGCGGCGCGGAACAGGCGCGCGTACTGCGCCACCAGGCGGGCGGGCAGCTCGCGCACGGCGCCGTAGTCGAGCAGCCCGACCTGGCCGCTCTCGAGCAGCAGGTAGTTGGCGAAGTTGGGATCGGTCTGCATGAAGCGCAGCTCGAAGAGCTCGCGAAACATCAGCCGGTAGAGGAGGGCGCCGGTGCGATCGCGCTGGCGCTGGCCGTACTCGGGCCCGGCGAGCACGTCGAGCGGCCGGCCGGCGATGTAGTCCATGGCGAGGATGCTACCGGTGGTGAAGTCGTCGTGGACACGCGGAATGACGACGTCGGGTTCGTCGCCGAGCGCCTCGGCGTAGCGCCGCAGATGGCGCGCCTCGGCGCGGTAGTCGGTCTCCTGGCGCAGCTGCCGCTTGGCCTCGGCGATGATGCCGCTGAGATCGAGCTCGCCGGGCAGCAGGCGCGCGAGCTTGAGGATCGCGGCGAGGTTGTCGACGTCGCTCTCGATGCTCCGTGCGACGCCGGGATACTGGATCTTCAGTGCCAGCGGGCGGCCGTCGCCAGCGACGGCGTAGTGCACCTGGCCGATCGACGCGGCGGCGACCGGCGCCATGTCGAACTCGCGGAAGCGCCCTTCCCAGCCCTTGCCGTAGGCGCGCGCCAGCACGCGTCGCAGCTGTGTCTCGGGCATGGCGTCAGCCTCGGCGCGCAGGATGGAGAGCGCGTCGGAGACCTCCGGCGGCAGGAGGTCCTGCCCCTCGAGCGAGAACAGCTGGCCGAGCTTCATCGCCGCGCCGCGCATGGTCGACAGTCGCTCGGCGAGCTTGCGGGCGTTGGCCCCGGTCATGAAGACGCTGTTCGCGGCGTCGTCAACCCCGGCGAAGCGGCGCGCCGCCTCGGTCAGCCCGCCGATGGCGACTTCGCCGGCCAGCAGGCCGAGCCGCGCCAGGCGCTCGAAGCGACCGGCGGGGATGCGCGACTGACGGGTGGGCTTGGCGGCGCGGGGCGGCATGCGATCGTGTGAGCATACGCGAGCCGGGACGTGCGGCAAGCGCGTGGAGGGCGCCGGGCCCTCGGCGCCGTGCCTGCGACGAGCACCCACCTCGCC
>JBOHWA010000916.1:0-1530 GCA_050735855.1 Binatia bacterium | reverse complement strand
ATGCCCGACTGTAGAATCGCCATCGTCGGCAGCGGCTTCGCCGGCCTCATGGCGGCGACGGCGGCGGATGCGTCCGACAGCGTGCTGATCACCGACGGGCCGCTCGGCAAGTCGAACTCCAGCATGGCGCAGGGCGGCCTGCAGCTGCCGCGCGCCGGGGCCGCGGCGCTCGACAGGTTCGCCGCCGACATGCAGCGCTCGGCGCGCGGCGAGGGGGACGCGACGCGCGTGCGCCACTTCGTCGAGCACGTCGCCGAGACCATCGAGTGCCTGGCCGGCTGGGGCCTGGAGCTCGACCGCGACGCGCAGGGCGACTATCTGCGCCGCATGGCCGGCGGCCTCAGCGAACCGCGTATCGTCTCGTCGCGCGATCAGATCGGCCCGGCGATCATGAAGGTGCTGCTCGAACGGGTGCGCGGCGGCGGCGTCGCGACGCTCGACCATACGCGCGTCATCGACGTGCGCGCCGCGGACGGCGGTATGACCCTCACCCTGCAGCGCGGCGACGGTGGCGAAGAGAGGCTGCGCGCCCGCGCCGTCATCGCCTGCACCGGCGGCATCACCTACCGCGAGGCGCGCCGCCGCGCGGCGCCGACCACCAATCCGGCCAACGACAACCACGTGCTCTTCGACCGCCTGGCGGGGCTCGGCCTGCCGCTGGTGCACGCCGACTACTACCAGTACCAGCCCTACGGCCTGGTCGAGAGCGAGGGCGAGGCGGTCGGTCGCTGCGTGCCGGAGAGCATCGTCAACTTCGGCGTCCGCCTGCTCGACCGCGACGGCGCCGAGATCGGCGACATCCGCCAGGATCGCTACGCGCTGACGGCGCGCATGTTCGAGGTGGCGCAGGCGGGGCGCGCCATCGAGGCGGCGAACGGCGCGCCCGGCATCCGGCTGACGCTCAGCGACGTCGACCCGGCGGTGCTGGCGGAATCGTTTCCCAAGCTGCAGCAGTACCTGGCGCGCCACGGCCGGATCGGGCAGGACGCCCTGGTGTTCCCCTTCCTCCACTACTACCTGGGTGGCTTTCAGGTCAGCCCGCGCTGCGCCACCGCGGTGCCGGGTCTGTTCCTCGCCGGCGAGATGGTCGGCGGCTTGCACGGACGCAACCGCTTGATGGGCAACGGCATCACCGACTCGCTCGTGCACGGCCGGCTGGCCGGGCGCGCGGCGCGGGAGTACGCGGCATGAGCGGGAAGAAGAAGGACGAGGCGCGCTACCTCGATGCCGGCGGCCGGCTGGCGCAGGCGCCGTCAACGCTGCTGGTCGAGACCGCCTTCAGCCGCGAGCTCGCCTACGCCGACATCCTCTACGAGGGCATCAGCTACGCTGACCTTGCCCATGTGCTGATGCTGCTCGAGGCCGACGTCGTCCCGGCCGAGCCCGGCCTGGCGCTGCTCGCCGCGCTGGTCGAGCTGCACGATCAGGGCATCGCGGCGCTGCGCCTCGACGCCAAGTGGGGCGATCTCTACAACAACCGCGACAGCGAGCTGCAGCGCCGCGCCCCCGCCGCCGCCGGCTGGCTGCACG
>JBOHWA010000915.1:0-1559 GCA_050735855.1 Binatia bacterium | reverse complement strand
CCCATCCTGTCCTTCCCCCGCAAGGGCGGAAGGGACCCTCAAAGTGGGCGCAGAGACGTACTGGAGAGTCAGGCACCAGATCCGGCGACACCCTCCGATCTCCCGTCGCCCGTCGCCGATCTCCCGTCACCCGTCTCCAATCTCCCGTCTCCCGACCCCGACCTCCCGTCACCCGTCGCCGATCTCCCGTCTCCCTTCGACGCCGTCGTCTTCGCCGGCGGTGGCTGTCGCTGCTTCTGGCAGGTCGGCTTCTGGGAGACGGCCGCGCCGGCGTTGGATCTGCGCCCGCGCGCGGTCGCGGCGGTGAGCGCCGGCGCGGCGATGGCGTGCATGGTGTTCGCCGATGCGGTGGCCGACGGCCTGGCCGACTTCAAGCGCCGCGCCGCCGCCAACCCGCGCAACATCTATCCCCTCAACCCGCTGGCGCGGCGGCCGATGTTCCCGCAGGCGGCGATCTACCGCGAGACCATCCTCGCCACGCTGAGCGCGGCGCGGCTCGCCCACCTGCAGCGCGGACCCGACGTCCGCGTCCTCATCGCGCGCGTGCCGCCCTGGCTCGGGCCGCGCTCGGGCTTCCTGGTCGCGGTGCTCGCCTACGAAGCGGAGAAGCTGCTGCGCCGGCGCGGGCCGCACGATGCGCTCGGCCGCCGGGTCGGCTTCCGGCCCGAGGTGGCGGCGGTGCGCGACTGCCGCAGCCCCGACGAGCTCGCGGATCTGATTCTGCACTCGTCGTGCACGCCGCCGTTCACGCCGGCGTTCCGCCGCGACGGGCGGCCGGTGATCGACGGCGGGCTGATCGACAGCGTGCCGGTGGAGGTCCTGCCGGCGCCGGCGCCCATGACCCTGGTGCTGCTCAGCCGCCAGTACGCGCCCGACGCCATCCCAGCCGTCGCCGGGCGCACCTATGTGCAGCCGTCGGCGCCGATCCCGGTGCAGAAGTGGGACTACACCAACCCCGCCGGCGTGCAGGCGACCTACGACCTCGGCCGGCGCGACGGCGAGCGCTTTGCCGCGCAGTGGCGCGATGGCGCGTAGCGAGCGTGGAGCGCGACGGCATGGGTGAGCGGCGCGAGCAGCAGCTCAGCCTCTTTCCGCTCGCCGATGTGGCGGCCGCACCGCGCGCGCCCGCGACCGCCGTCGCGCCGGCCGCCGTCTCCGATGCGGTGCGGGCGCTCGGGCAGCAACTGCCGCGCGCCATCCGGCTGGGCACGTCGTCGTGGTCGTTTCCCGGCTGGGCCGGTCTCGTCTACGCGCGCGAGCTGCCCGTCGCGCGGCTGGCGCGCGACGGCCTGGCGGCGTACGCGCAGCATCCGTTGCTGCGCACCGTCGGCGTCGACCGGACCTACTACGCGCCGATCACCGCCGCCGACTTCGCCGCCTACGCCGCCGCCGTGCCGGAGGATTTCCGCTTTCTGGTCAAGGCGCCCGAGCTGTGCACGCTGGCGCGCTTCCCGCACCACGAGCGCTACGGCGCGCAGCGCGGCGAACGCAACCCGCGCTGGCTCGACGCCGGCTTCGCCAGCGACATGTTGTGTGGCCCGCTGCGCGAGGGGTTGGGC